>JBKPNB010000227.1:0-2753 GCA_046732395.1 Actinomycetota bacterium
GCGGGCGGTGAGGCGGTCGGGCGGGGCCTCCCCCGGGGGCTGGGCGATCGCGTCGACGAGGCGCGCGGCGACAGCCGGGTCGAGCAGCGCCTCGCCGGCGTGCGCGGCGCGGACCGCGCGGGCGAGCTCGCGGGGCTCGACGTCCTTGAGCAGATAGCCGGCGGCGCCCGCCTGGATCGCCGGCAGCAGCCGGTCGTCCTCAGCGAAGCTCGTCAGGACGATCACCCTGCTCGACGGCAGCCGGCGGCGGAGCTCGCGCATCGCCGCCACCCCGTCGAGCCGGGGCATCACGAGGTCCATCAGCACCACGTCGGGGCGTAGCTCGGCCGCGGTTCGCACCGCATCGCGGCCGTCCGCAGCCTCGCCGACGACCTCGATTCCGTCCTGGAGCTCGAGAAAGGTCCGCAGCCCCTCGCGGACGACCGCGTGGTCGTCGACGACCAGGACGCGGATCGGCTCACCCACCGCCCGCCTCCAGCCGGACGGTAGTCCCGGCCGCCCGGGCGGAGCGGATCTCGAGCCGGCCCCGCAGGCGCTCCGCGCGCTCCTCCATCGAGGTCAGGCCGAGGCGCTTCGATCGCAGCTCGGGGTCGGCCGGGTCGAAGCCGACGCCATCGTCGGCGACCTCGAGCACGACTCCGCCGTTGCCGGCGGCGAGCCGGACCGAGACCCGCCCGGCACCGGCGTGGCGGAGGGCGTTCTGGATCGCCTCCTGTGCAATCCGCAGGATCTCGCCGTCGCGCCCGCCGTCGCCGGCGCTGACTCCCGCGGCGAGGTCGAGGTCGATGTCCACCCGGTGGATCTGCCGCAACACCTCGACGTGCTTGCGAAGCGCGCCGTCGAGCCCGTCGCGCTCGAGGTCCGCCGGACGGAGCTCGAGGATCAGCGCGCGAAGCTCCTCGAGCGCCTCGCGCGCGAGCTCCCCGGTGCGGGCGATCTGCGCGCCGGCGGCCCCGCGGTCGCGTTCCAGCATCGTCGCCGCGGCCTCCGCGGCCAGCACCAGGCTGAACAGCTTCTGGCTGACGACGTCGTGGAGCTCGAGCGCGACCCGGTTTCGCTCCGAGAGTATCGAGAGCTCGCGGCTTCGCTCGTAGAGCCGCGCGTTGGTGATCGCGATCGCCGCGTGCGCGGCGAGCAGCTCGATCAGCTCCTGGTCGGCCGCGCTGAACGACTCCGCTCCCTCCTTCTCGGTCAGGTAGAAGGCGCCGATCACGCTCCCGGAGGCGACGATCGGCACCCCGAGGAACGAGCGCATGTCAGGATGACGGCCCGGCCACCAGCCGCGAAACCGGGGGTCGGCGTGGATGTCCTCGGTTCGAAACGGAGCCGCCGTTTCGAGCATCGCGCCGAGCATGCCGTGCGTGCGCGGCAGCGGCCCGAGTGCCGCGACCAGCTCGTCGCTCATCCCCGCGACCAGGAACCGGCTGAAGCCCCCGTCGCCATCGGGGATCCCGAGCGCCGCGTAGCGGGCGCCGGCGAGCTCGCGCGCCCGGTCGACGAGCCGCTGGAGGACATCCTCCACCGAGTGCTGCGAGGCGACCGCCAGCACTGCGTCGCTGACCGCCCGAAGCGCCGGATTCAGCGTCTCGGCCACTCAACGGACTTTAGAAGCGCCCGCGCCCCAAATCGGGCGCAGGCTCGATCATCTAGAACGCGTTGATGCCTTTAGGCGTGCCGAGGCCGGTCGGGCCGTCCCAGCCCGGGCCGGCCGTGCAGAGCTCGCTGCCGCCGCACGAGCCGTTGCTGCCCGACGTGACGTCGTAGAACGAACCCGCGTGCGAGTAGAGCCGCTGCGCGTACGGCGGAATCGTCGCCGCGTTCTCGGCGAGACCGTAGACCCCGGCGATGATCGGCGCCGACGCGCTAGTGCCGCCGACGACGAGAAAGCCGCTCTCGCCGAAGGTGTCGTACACGGCGACGCCCGTGTTCGGATCGGCGACCGCCGAGGTGTCGGATTCGGCCCGGTTCGAGCAGTCGGGCAGGTTCGGCTCCCAGTTCTGGTGCGGCGTCTGAAGCGTGCAACCGCTCCCGGCGCCCGACCACGCGCGCTCGGTCCAGCCGCGCGATACGGCGGTGTTCTTGTGCAGCGAGGTGCCGCCGATCGCGTTCACGTACTGGAGGTCGGCCGGGAACGCCGCCCCGTAGCCGTCGTCGCCGGTCGACACCGTCACCTGGCCGGCTTTCGTCTTGTAGTCGGGCCCGAACGTGTTGCGCAGGAACTTCAGGTCTGCCGGGCGCAGCTGGTTCTCGTAGATCCCGTACGAGTTGGAGACGATGTCGGCGTGGCCCTTGGCGTAGCTCGCGGCCATGCCGAGGTCGCTCACCGAGGCCGAGTTAGCTTCGACGAGCAGAATGTCGCAGCGCTCGCAGATCGCCGACGCCATGTCGAGGTCGAGCGAGATCTCCACCCCCCAGCCGACGTTGGTGGTGCCGGGCGGCGCCCCGCCGTTCTGGCCGACCTTGTGGAAGCAGCCGTTCCCGGTCGTGCAGGACGGGAGCCCGAAGTGGACCGGTACTGTGCCAGGTCGCTCTCGGCTTTCGGATCATTGAACGCGTCGACGATCGCGATCGTCTGGCCGCTGCCCTGGTCGGCGACGCCCTTCAGCTTGTAGGCCGACCTGAGGTCCTTCGGACCGTACCCCTGCGGGGCACGGGTGGCCACGGGCCTCTGGGTGCCGCCGTCGACGATGACCTGCGAGAAGCACTGGGCGTCGCCCGGCGCCGGCGGTGGGCAGACGTCGCGGGCCGCGTAC
>JBKPNB010000228.1:0-7417 GCA_046732395.1 Actinomycetota bacterium
CTCGTGGGCGGCGCGGGTCGCGGTGAGGCGGCCCCACGCCTCCGTCCGCTCGCGGTCGCGGGCGGCGAGGCGCTCCTCGATCTCGGTCCGCCGCCGGTTGACCTCGGCGAGCTTCGCCTCGAGGTCGTCGCGGGCAGCGCGGGCGCGCTCGGCGACCTCGGCGGCGCCGCCGGCGCCGTCGGCGTGAATGCGGAGCTCGGAGGCCAGGAGAAGGGCCCGAAGCTCGGCTGCCTCGCGCTCGAGCCGGGCGTGGATGTCGGCGGCCTGCGCCTGGCGCTTCAGCGGTCGCAGCCGCGAGCGCGCCTCGCGCTCGACGTCGACCGCGCGGTCGAGGTTCTCCTGGGTCCGCTCGAGCTTGAGCTGGGCCCGGCGGCGCCGCTTGCGGTGCTTGCCGAGCCCGGCCGCCTCCTCGACCAGCAGCCGGCGCTCGCGGGGGCGCGAGTGGACGATCTCCTCGACCCGGCCCTGGCTGATCACCGAGTGCATCTCGCGGCCGAGGTTGGCGTCGGCGAGCCTCTCGATGACGTCGACGAGGCGGCAGCGCGCCCCGTTCAGCCAGTAGCCGCCCTCGCCATCACGGTCGAGGCGCCTTCTTATCGCCAATTCCGAAAAGCCCTCGTCGGAGTCGTCGTTGTCGAGCACCACCTCGACCTCGGCGTAGCGGCTCGGGCCGCGGCCGGCGGCGCCGGCGAAGATCATGTCGCGCATCGACTGGCCGCGAACGCTGAGCGGACTCTGCTCGCCGAGCGCCCACAGCACCGCGTCGGTGATGTTCGACTTGCCGGACCCGTTCGGGCCGACGATCACGCTGACGCCGGGCGAGAAGACGAGCCGGGTCCGCTCGGGGAAGGACTTGAAGCCCCTGATCGTGATCGAGCTGAGATGCATCTTGGGCGGCTGCCGGTCGGTGAAGGCTTGCGGGGCCGTCGGACGCCTTCTTCGTCGCGCGAGCGCCGGCTCCTACCGGCGCCGGCGCTCGAGCGCCTCGGCCGCCGCCGCCTGCTCGGCGGCCTTCTTGCTGCGGCCCTCGCCGCGGCCGATCACGTCCTTCTCGACCCTGGCGACCACCTCGAAGCGCCGATCGTGCGGCGGCCCGGCCTCACGGGCGACGGCGTAGGTTACGCGAGAGCCCTCGCGGGCGAGGAGCTCCTGGAGGGCCGACTTGAAGTCGAACAGGCGCTCGGAGGCGAAGTCGACCTGTTCGGCGAACGCCTCGACCGTCGCCGCCGCGGTCGACTCGTAGCCGTGGTGCAGGTAGCAGGCGCCGATCGCCGCCTCGCAAACCGACGCCAGCGCGCGCTCGCTGCCGAGCAGCGCTCCGACGTCGATCCCGCCCTCCATCTGCGGCGGCGCCGCCTCGCGCAGGAGCTCCGGGAGGCCGAGCTCGGCCGCGACCGCGGCGCAGGCCCGCCCGCTCACCGCCTGGCCGTGAACCTTCGTCAGGCGACCGATGTCGGCGCGCGGGAACAGCGAGAACAGGTGCTCGGCCACCGCGAGCCCGAGGACGCTGTCGCCGAGGAAGGCGAGGCGCCCGTAGGAATCGGCGCGGTGGCGGGTCCAGGAGGAGTGGGTGAGCGCGCGCTCGCGCAGCTCGAACGGAAGCGCGAGGAACAGCGCCCGCAGGCCGGCTGCTCCCTCGGCCTCGGCGACCGCCCGGCGCCGGAGCCTGCGGACCCCCCTCGGCACGGTGCAGTTAGGCGGGGAGGTGAGCGGCGACGAAGTCGACCGCGTCGGCGACGGTCTCGATCCGCGCGGCCTCCTCCTCGGAGACCTTGATCCCGTAGGTGTCCTCGAGCTCCATCACCAGCTCGTAGAGATCGAGCGAGTCGGCATCGAGGTCGTCCTTGAACCGGGTCCCCTCGGTGATCTGGGCGGCGGGCACCTCGAGCTCGCTCGAGAGGTGGTCGCGGACCTTGGCAAGCACCTCGTCGCGGGTCATGAGTGCCGCCTCCCGTGGGCACGGTCCGGATTTGGCGAGCGGCTGGGCGCGGCTGGCAAGTGCGGCGGGCGAAGACGATGTGGAGCATCGGCGAGCCCGGCGCGCGTAGCCAGGCGCGTCCAGACGCCGCCAGAAAGGATCGTGTTCGCGGGAGTCGGCACTAGGGCTTCCTATCACGTAGCGCGGCGCGGGTCATCCCGGTGGCGGCGAGGAGATCGGCGGTCCGCTCCACCGCGCGCTCGCTCACCGACCGAGCGGCGAGCCGGATCGCGTTCGCGATCCCGGGCGGGCCGGAGCTCCCGTGGGCGACCACGGCCACCCCGCGGAGCCCGAGCATCACCGCCCCGCCGGTGGTGTCGGGGTCCATCCGCTCGCGGAGGCGGCCGAGGGCCGGCCGCAGGAGCAGTCCGCCGGCCATCGCCAGCGGACCGCTGCGCGCGGCGGCGGCGACCGCGTCGGCGACGGCGCGGGCGGTGCCCTCGATCGTCTTCAGCGTCACGTTCCCGGTGAAGCCGTCGGTGACGATCACCTCGGCGACCCCGGCAAGGAGGTCGCGACCCTCGACGTTGCCGACGAAGTTGAGCCGGCCGTCGGGCTCGCCGTCGCCGGAGTCGGTCAGGCGGCGGAGCTCGGCGTGGGCCTCGATCACCTCCGTCGACCCCTTGCCCGCCTCCTCGCCGACCGAGAGCAGCGCCACCCGCGGCCGCTCGACGTCGAGCACGGCGCGCGCGAACGCCGAGCCGAGGAACGCGAACTGGACGAGGTCGCCAGGGCGAACCTCGGAGTTGGCGCCGACGTCGAGGAGCAGCGTCGGCGGACCGTCGCGGCCCGGAACCAGCAGCTGGAGCGCGAGCGCGGGGCGGCGCACGCCGTGGATCCGCCGCAGGGCGAAGGTCGCGGCGGCCATCGTCGCCCCGGTCGGGCCGGCGCTTACGAGCGCGTCGGAGCGGCCGGCGGCGACATCGGCGGCGGCGAGGACGACCGACGCCCCCTCCCGTGCGCGCACCGTCTTCACCGGCTCGTCGTCGTTGGTGATCTCTTCGCGCGCCTCGACGAGCTCGACCCGCGGCTCGCCGTCGAGCCTGGCGAGCGCCCCGCGATCGCCGAAGACCCGCAGCGAGATGCCGTCCTGGGCGGCGGCGATCGCGCCGGCGACGAGGACGTCCGCACCCGGCTCGGCGCCGCGCCCGTCGAGGGCGATCATCGGGGGGCCCGCCGGCCCCATCGGTTTACTCCTGCTCGCCCGCCGGGGTCGTGGGCTCGCCACCGCCGATCTCGTGGGCGATCACCTCGCGCCCGGCGTAGGTACCGCAGACCGGGCAGACGCGGTGGGGCAGCCGCGGGCTGTGGCAGCGCGGGCATTCGTTCAGCCGCGGCGCGGACGCCTTGTGGGTAGCGCGGCGCTTGTCGCGGCGGGTGCGCGAGGTCCTCTTCTTCGGAACGGCCATGGCGAGCGGGCAATGGTACCGAGCTAGGAGAGGAGCTCTCCGAGCTTCGCCCAGCGGGGATCGGTGCCGCGCCCGTGATCGTGCTCGGCCGGATCCGCTTCGTTGAGCGACGCCCCGCAGACGGCGCAGAGCCCGGCGCAGTCGGGCCGGCAGAGGATCTGCGCCGGCAGCGCGAGGACGAGCGCGTCGTGCGCCCAGCCGTCGACGTCGAGGACCTCGCCGTCGACGTAGGGGCTGGCGAGCTCCTCGTCCCCGCTCCCGGGCTGATCGACCTCCCGCGCCTCGATCGGGATCGTCGCCCGCGCGTCGGCGAGGCAGCGCATGCAGGGCCCCGCGACGGTGGCGTCGAAGGCAAGCCGGAAGGCGTGGCCGCTGGCGGTCCTCGAGACGTCGAGCCGGGCCGGGATCCTCGCCGGCACGGTCTCGTAGCGCTCGCCGCCGAGCTCGAGGTCGCCGGGCTCGACCTCGATCTCGAGGCGCCGCCCCTCCCCCGAGGTGAGCGCCAGGCGGCCGAGGTCGATGTTGTGATACTGCGCCGCCATGTCCGAAGCCCCTGCGAACGAGGGTAGCGGCGGCCAGTTCCACTGGCGGCCAGAGACCTACCTGGAGGAGATCCGCGCCGAGGTCCCGCGCTTCGACGAGCTCCAGGAGGCGGCGATCGACGCGATCCCGTTTTCGCCGGGCGGGGTGCTGGAGCTCGGCGTCGGCACCGGCGAGACGACCAGGCGCCTGCTCGACCGCTATCCCGGCGCCTCCGTCACGGGGCTCGACTCGAGCGCGGAGATGGCTTTCCGCGCGCGCGAGCTGGGGATCGAGGTGCGGCTGGCGCGGATCGAGGACCCACTGCCCGACGGGCCATGGGACCTCGTGATCTCTGTGCTCGCCGTCCACCACCTCACCGACGAGGGCAAGCGCGACCTCTTTCGCCGCGTCCGCGAGACCGCGCGAGCGCTCGTCCTCGCCGACGTCGTCCTCGCCGACCCACAGGTGACGCCGCTCGAGCCCGGGTACGACATGCCCGCCGGCGCCGAGGAGCAGGCCGAGTGGTGCGGGGGCGAGATCGTCTGGACCGCCGACGACCTGGCGGTGATCAGGGCCGTGTACGAGTGACGACCGAGGAGGAGCCCAGGTGGCAAAGCTCACCTACGAGAAGCGCGACCGGATCGCGTATCTGACGATCAACCGGCCGGAGGCGCGGAACGCGATCGACGCCGACGTCCACGGGGCGATGATCGACGCCTGGGCGGACTTCCGCGACGACGACGACCTCGACGTCGCGATCCTCACCGGTGCCGGCGACGCGTTTTGCGCCGGCGCCGACCTCAAGACCTACATCCCACAGATCTTCACCGACGCCTCGCCCGCCCGGGTCCGGGAGATCGTCGAGCTCGGGCTGGGCGGCTTCACCCGCGGCATGCACCGCATCTATAAGCCGATCATCGCCGCGGTCAACGGCTGGGCGCTCGCCGGCGGCCTCGAGGTAGCGCTCGCCTGCGACATCCGGATCGCCTCCGAGCGGGCGATGTTCGGCTCCTTCGAGGCCCGACGCGGGTTCCACCACGGCGACGGCGGGATCGTCCGCCTCGTCAACACCTGCGGCAGCGGAATCGCGCTCGAGATGCTGCTCACCGCCGAGCCGATCGACGCCGAGCGGGCGCTTCGCTGCAATCTCGTCTCGAAGGTCGTCCCCCACGAGCGGCTGCCGGAGGAGGCGGAGCGCACAGCGAGCCAGATCCTCCGCAACTCGCAGACAGCCGTCCGCTCGGCGAAGCAGACGATCCTCGACGTGATCGGGCAGCCGCTCGACCTCCAGCTTCGGACCGAGGCCTGGAACGCCTACACCTGCGCAGATCCCGACGAGACCCGCGCGCGGCTCGGCCGCTTCTACGAAAAGGCCGATCCGGGGCGGGCGGGAGTCCACGCCACCGAGCTCGAGTAGGGCCGGCGATCGGATGCGGATCACGAGTCTCGACCACCTCGTCTTCACCGTCGCCGACCCCGAGGCGACGGCGGCCTTCTACGAGCGCCTCGGGATGCGGCGCGAGACGTTCGGCGAGGGCAGGGTCGCGCTCCACTTCGGGGCCCAGAAGTTGAACCTCCATCGAGCTGGAGCCGAGATCGAGCCGCACGCCCATCGGCCGACCCCTGGCTCGGCCGACCTCTGCCTGCTGATCGAGGGCGAGCTCGGCGACGCCGAGCGCGATCTCCGTGCGGCTGGGATCCCAGTCGAGCTCGGTCCGGTCGATCGAACCGGCGCCACCGGCGCGATCCGCTCCCTCTACATCCGTGACCCGGACGGGAACCTGATCGAGATCTCTCAGGAGCTCGGGCAGGCGAGCGCCGACGGCGGCTGACTCACGCCGGGGGCGCGCCGATGCTCCACATCGCCTCGTCCGCCCAGCCGGCGCGGATCACGGTGTCCGGATCGACGCCCCGATCGTCGGCGAGGCGGGACGCGAGCGCCTGGAGGCGGACCGTGAGCGGCACCTGGGCCAGCACCGGATCGAGCCCCGCCGGCTCCTCGACGCGCGTCACCGCGAGTCCTTCGACGGAGGCCGCGGCGGCGATCGCGTCGAGGAGGCCGAATCGATCGTCCCCGGGCTGGATCGCGAGGAGGGCGTCCTCGGCTCCAAGCGGCACCGCGGAGCCGTGGAGCAGGTACTCGGCCTCGTAGCCCTCCGCCAGCACGCCGGCGGCCTCGCGGAGCTTCAACGCGCCCTCCCTCGCCGTCACCGCCGCGGGCCCGGCGCCGGCGAGGACGATCGCGCGAGGCGGTGGCGCATCGAGAAGGTGTGCTCCCTCGCCGGCCGCCGTCCGGGCCCGGTCGGGAAGCTCGCGGAGCTGCCGCGGATCGAAGGTGGACCGCCCCAGGTCCGAGGCGAGCCGCGCCAGCACCAGGAGGGCGGTGGTGTAGCTGGCGGTGTAGGTCTCCGAGCGCTCGGGCGCCATCGTCGCGATCGCCTCCGGCCATCCACGCCCCCGACCGGTAATCGAGACGACGCGCGCGCCGGCCTCGAGCGCCTCGCGTCGCGCCCGCTGCGCGAAGGCGGTCTCGGTCGTGTGGGAGATGACCACGACCGCGTCGTAGCCGGTGAGGCGCGGCTCGCCCCACGCGAACCCCGCTGCCGATGCCCAGTGGACATCCACGTCGCCGGCGGCGAACATCGATGCGCCGAGCTCAGCCGCGTGCTGACTGGTCCCGGTGCCGACGAACCAGAGGCGCCGGGCGGGTTCGATGCGGGCGACGGCCGCGTCGACATCGACCGCAAGCGCGGCCTCGAGCAGGTCTCCCTGGGCGGCGATCGTCTCCTGGAGGGCGGTCATGGGGTGACTCTGCCAGGTATCGGCCCGGAGCTCCTACGTCGCGGCTGGCGACTTTTCCCACCGTAGAGGTGGCAAACGTCGCCAACCACATTCGGCTAGGTGGGCGAGTTAGCCGCTCGCCCCGAACGGCTCCCGCCACATGCGCCAGATCGCGGGGCCGCTGCGGGGCAGCCGGAGCTCCTCAACGACCTCGAATCCGAGGCGCTCATACAGGGCGCGGCTGCGCGGCGTCGAGGCCTCGAGGTAGGCGGGGGTCGCGCCCGCGTCGGCGTCGGCGAGGACCGGGTGCATGAGCCGGCTGCCGAGGCCGCGCCCCTGCGCGGCGGGCTCGACGCCGACCGCCGCGAGGTAGAGGTGGCGCGGCCGGGACGGATGCCTGCGCTCGATCCGCAGCCGCGACCAGAGCGCGAGCGGCAGCCGGCTACCGAAGACGCCGGTCATCGCCGGCGCCTCGCGGAGCGTCGCCCGCATCGTCACCCGCCACCGCCCGGGTGGCGCCCAGACCGCGGCGCCGCTGAGCTCGTCGTCGGTGAAGACCATGTCGTGGGGGAACGCGACCTCGGCGAGCTCGGTGTGGAAGAAGACCCGCAGCCGCTTCTCGCGGGTGGCGCGATCGGGCAGCAGGTGCCCGAGCGCCGGGTCGTCGCGGAAGGCCGCCGCGAGCGCCGCACTCAGCGGCTCGATCTCCGCGCGGTCTGCCTTGCGA
>JBKPNB010000229.1:0-8479 GCA_046732395.1 Actinomycetota bacterium
CCCGAGGAGGCGGCGGGTGGTACGCGCCGCCCGCGGGCCGCCGGCCACGATCCGAACGCGCGACCCCGCGGGGCGGGCGATCGCGGTCTGAGACGGCGCCTTGGCGGCGAGCGCCCCGCCCGCAGCGCCGTCGTCGCGGATCGGCTCGACGAGGACCGAGGCGGTCCGGCCGATCGCGCGACTCGGGCATCGCTGCGCGGGCGACGGCCGGCCGAGGTAGACGGCATGGCGATCGAAGCGAACGCACGTGGACGGCTGCCTCGCCAGCCGGTGGACGGGCCAGGCGGCGGGGACGTGAAGGGTCAGATGGCGGTAGCGAACGGCCGTCGTCGCCGCCGGCGCCGGCGCCGGGGCGAGGAGCAAGGCGAGCGCCGCGATCGAGATCGCGGCCATGGCCGTGCGCCCTGCGCACGGCCTGTTCCTGACGGCGTGGTGGCTCCCTGGCTTCGCCACGACCACGAGCGCCCCCGAGCTTAAAGCGTTTGGAGGCGACGGGTGTGACGTCTAGCTCGCCGGGCCCCAGACCAGCAGCGACCGGGCGTCGTCGGGATCGACCTTGACGACCACTTCGCCGCCCTCGGCGATGCCCTGGAGGGTCTGCTCGTGCATCGACTGCTCGGTGCTGACCGCGTAGTCCTCCCCGCCGGTGGGGTGCACGGTCAGCTCGAACTCGATCTGGTGCCCGCCGCCGAGCTGGGTGCCGGTCTCGCGCATCGAGTCGACCGTCGCCCGCGCCTCGACGCCGGACTGGTTGATCTTCATGATCTTGTCGCGTTCGCTTTTCTGGCCGACCGGATTCATCGCCTGCTTGGCCGTGCCCTTGACCCTGTCGAGGAAGCCCATCTTCTTCTCCTATGTTGGGGGCCCGATCAGAACACATCGGTCGGTCCGATGCAAGCTCGCCAAGTCCTCCCCTCCAGCGCCTCCGTCGTCATCGTCGGCGGCGGCATCATGGGAGCGAGCGCCGCCTTTCATCTCGCCGAAGCTGGTGTCGACGGCGTCGTCCTCGTCGAGCGCGACCAGCTCGGCTCGGGGTCGACCGGGCGAGCCGCCGGCGGCGTCCGCGCCCAGTTCTCCGACGCCCTCAACGTCGCGATCGCCACCCGCAGCCTCGAGGCGTTCGCCGACTTCGGCCGCCGGCCTGGGTGGGAGATCGACTTCAAGCGCGTCGGCTACCTGTTCGTCCTCACCCGCACCGAGGACTGCGCGGCATTCGAGCGCGGCGCGACGCTCCAGCGCGAGCTCGGGGCTCCGGTCCGGATGCTGGCGCCGGAGGAGGTCCGGCGGTGCTGCCCGCTCGTCGCCGTCGACGACGTCCTCGCCGGCGCCTTCGCGCCCGATGCCGGGCATGCGACCCCGGAGGCGGCGGTGCAGGGGTACGCGAGCGGCGCCCGGCGGCTCGGGGCCCGGATCGAGACCCGCTGCGAGGCGCTCGCGGTGCGGTGCGAAGGCGGCGCGATCTCGGAGGTGGTCACGACCCGGGGAGCGATCGCCACCAACTGCATGATCTGCGCCGCCGGCCCGTGGTCGGGAGAGGTCGCGGCGATGGCCGGCGTGGACCTCCCGGTGACGCCGGTGCGCCGGCAGGTGCTCTTCACCGAGCCGATCCCCGGCCTCCCGGCCGAGCTTCCGATGACGATCGACTTCGCGACCAGCTTCTACTTCCACCGCGAGGGCCCGGGGCTGCTGCTCGGCATGTCGCACGACCGCGACCCGGTGACATTCAGCCTCGAGACCAGCGACGACTGGGTCCCGTCGCTGCTCGAGGTCGCCGAGCGCCGCGCCCCGCGGGTGGCCGCGGCGGGGATCAAGGGCGGCTGGGCGGGCCTCTACGAGATGAGCCCGGACCACACCGCAATGATCGGCGAGTCGGCGGCGCTCCCCGGGTTCTTCTACGCCGCCGGGTTCTCCGGCCACGGCTTCCTCCAGGGCCCGGCCGTGGGCGAGATCCTCCGCGATCTCTACCTGCGGCGCGACCCGTTCGTGGACGTCTCGCCGCTTTCGGCCGAGCGCTTCGCGGCCGGTGATTCGCGCCCGGAGCTCAACGTGATCTGATTCAGGCGGGTTGACCGAACCGGCGACAGGCGCGGAGCGGATCGTGGCCACCCTCGAGGAGATGGGGGTGACGGTCGCCTTCGGGCTCCCCGGGGTCCACAACCTGGCGATCTGGGAGGCGCTCTCGCGTTCACCGATCCGGCTGATCGGGGTGCGCCACGAGCAGGCGGCGGTCTACGCCGCCGACGGATACGCGCGCACGACCGGGCGGCTCGGCGTCGCGCTGGTCACCACCGGCCCGGGCGCGGCGAACACGCTCGCGGCAACGGGCGAGGCGTGGGCGTCGGGCTCGCCGGCCGTGGTCCTCGCGACCGACATCCCGAGCGGGCTCCGTCGTCCGGGGACCTACCGCGGCGTCCTCCACGAGAATCGCGACCAGGAGGCGATGTTCGCTCCCGTCGTCAAGGGCGCCCGGACGGCGGCGAGCGCCGCTGACGCGGCCGCCGACCTCGCCGCCGTCGCTCGCCTCGCGCTTCGCGCTCCGACGGGCCCCGCCTATCTCGGCATCCCGACCGACTTCCTCTCGGCCGCCGCGCCGGCCCCGAGTTCGTCCACCGCCGATCCGGGCCCCAGCGAGAGCGAGACGGGCGAGCTCGATGCCGCCGTCCCCCTCGTCGAGGCGGCCACCGCACCGCTCATCCTCGCCGGCGGCGGGGCGCTCCGCGCCGGCGCCGGGCCGGCGGTGGGGGCCCTCGCCGAGCGGATCGCCGCGCCGGTGGCGCTCACCTACGCGGCCAAGGGGCTCCTGCCGCCCGACCATCCCTGCCTGCTCCCGGCGACGCTCCATGCCCCCGAGGTCGGCGCCGTCTGGGACGGCGCCGACCTGGTGATCGCGATCGGTACCGACCTCGACGGAATGAGCACCCAGAACTGGGCCCTGCCGCGGCCTCCGCGGCTGCTGGCGATCAACGTCGATCCGCTCGACGCGGCGAAGAACTACGAACCGGACGTGACGCTGGTCGGCGACGCGGGCGCGGTCGCCGCCAACCTCGGTCAGCGGGTGGCGCCGAAGACCGGCCTCGAGGGGGTTCGCGAGCGGGTGAGGGAGATCGGGGGCCGGGTGCGGGCTCAGGTCGCCGAGGACGAGCCCGAGGCGCTCGCCTTCCTCGACGCGATCGCCGAGATCGTCCCGACGGGCGTACCCGTGCTCGCCGACATGTGCATACCGGGCTACTGGCTCGGCGGCTTCCACCCCACAGCGAGGCCGCGCGATTTCGCCTACCCGGTCGGCTGGGGGACGTTGGGGTTCGCGTTTCCGGCCGCGCTCGGCGCCGCCGCTGCGCGGGGTCGCGCGGTCTGCGTCTGCGGGGACGGCGGTTTCCTGTTCGCCTGCGGCGAGCTGGCGACGGCGGCGCAGGAGCGGCTGCCGGTGACGGCGCTGATCGTCGACGACGGCGGCTACGGCATGCTCCGCTACGATCAGAGCGAGGCCGGCGCGGAGGAGTTCGGCGTGGACCTCGCCACACCCGACTTCGTCGCCCTGGCCGGCGCGTTCGGGATCCCCGCCCGTCGAGTCGAGGGCTTCGGGGACGACTTTCGGGAGGAGCTCGGCGCCTGTTTGAACGCCCCGGGCCCTAACGTTGTGGTCGTCGGCGCCCGGCTGAAGCCCCCGCCGAACACCTCGCCGCGCTGGTATCGACGGCGCACCGAGCAAAGACTGGAGAGCAGATGACGATTGAGCAAGCGACCTCGAAGGTGACGACGACGATCGACGGCGGCCCGCCGCAAACGGCCCCCGCAGGGACGGTCGAATCGCGCAACCCGGCGAACCTCGACGAGGTCGTGGCCGAGATCGAGCTGGCGAGCGCCGAGACGTTCGCCGACGCCTGCCGCGCGGCGCGGCGCGGCCAGCCGGAGTGGGCGGCGACCCCGGCCCCGGTGCGCGGCGAGGTGATCGCCAACGTCGCCCACCTGGTCCGGGAGAACAAGCGGGAGCTCGCCGACTACGTGACCCGCGAGATCGGCAAGACCACCGTCGAGGCGCTCGGCGAGGTGCAGGAGGTGATCGACACCTGCGAGTTCTTCCTCAGCGAGGGCCGCCGCCTGTACGGGATGACCGTTCCCTCCGAGATGCCGAACAAGCAGCTTCTGACGTTCCGTCAGCCGGTCGGGGTGGCGGCGATCATCACCGCCGGCAACTTCCCGACCGCGGTTCCCTCGTGGTACCTCGTCCCGGCGCTCTTGTGCGGCAACACCGTGGTCTGGAAGCCGGCCGAGTACGCGGCGGCGACCGCGCAGGCGATGGCCGAGCTCTTCTGGCACGGGGGCGTCCCGCAGTCCGCCCTGCACCTGGTGCACGCCGATGGCCAGGCGACGTTCGAGGGCCTCGAGCTGGCGCTCGAGCGGGACCTCGTCGACAAGGTCGGTTTCACCGGTTCGACCGACGTCGGACGCACGATCGGAGCCCTCTGCGGCGCGCATCTCCAGAGCCCCTGCCTCGAGCTCGGCGGCAAGAACCCGCTGGTGGTGATGGAGGACGCCGACCTCGATCTCGCGGTGCACGGCGCGCTCTTCAGCGGCTTCGGGACGGCGGGCCAGCGCTGCACCTCGCTCGGCACGGTGATCGTCGACGATCGCGTCCACGACGACTTCCTCGGGCGGTTCGTCGCCGCCACGGAGGGGGCCGCGATCGGCGATCCGCACGAGGACGTGCTCTACGGACCGATGATGGACGAGCGATTCCTCGATCGCTTCGAGAACCGCTGGCTCAGCCTGATCCGCGACCACCACGACGTCCACGGCTCGCCGGGTGTCGGACGCATCACCGCCCGCAATCCGCGGCCCGGCTTCGTCGGCGACGACCCCGAGCGCGGCATCTACGCACACCCGACGATCGTCAGCGGGGTCCGCGCCGATGACGAGATCGCGACCACCGAGACCTTCGGGCCGCTCGTCGGGGTCGCGCGGTTTCGCGATTGGGAGGAGGCGATGGCCCTCGCCAACGGCCACGGCTACGGTCTGTCGGCGGCGATCTACACCGACGACCCGCGCAGCGCGTTCCGCTTCCACGAGCAGGTGAGCGCGGGGATGGTGAGCATCAACAACTCGACCTCGGGGGCCGAGGCGCATCTGCCGTTCGGGGGCAACGGCAAGTCGGGGAACGGATCGCGGCAGTCGGGGGTCTGGGTCCTCGACCAGTTCACGCGCTGGCAGTCGGTCAACTGGGACTACGCCGGCAAGCTCCAGCGGGCGCAGATGGACGTGGCCGAGGTCGAGGCGGACCGCGACTTCAGGCTCTAGTCCGCTCTAGTCGCCCTCCTCGGCCCGCCACAACGACTGCGGCGGGGCGGTTTCGAGCGCTTGGCGTAGCAGCCGGACGAGCTCGCGCCGCTCGCTCGCGGTGAGTCCCTGAAGCACCTCATCCTCGACCTCGGCAGCCATCCGCCGCCCGCGCTCCAGCGCGCGGCGGCCCTTGGCGGTGAGGGTCACCTCGCGCGCGCGGCGGTCGTTGGGGTGGGGCCGGCGCTTCGCGAGCCCGGCCGCCTCGAGCTCGTCGATCAACGCCACCAGTGCGCTGGGGTCGATGCCCATCGCGGCGGCGATCTCGAGCTGAATCGCCGCCCCGTGATGGCCGAGGAAGTTGAGGACGCCGAACAGGGCGGGGGTCAGGCCGATCGTCGCCAGCGCGTCGGCGACCCGCATATGCGACGCCCGCCAGAGCCGGAAGAAGAGCTGACCCGCGAACTCCGCGACCTCGGTATCGGCTGACGGCGTCGCTGCCACGACTGTGATCTTCGCACACTTGGTGAATGTCGTAAATAAATGATGCTATAAATCATTGCAGTTCACCATTAGTCTCGCGACCGAGCGGAGGTCCCCGATGACAGCGACCGCATCTCAACCCTCGTTCCTCTCCACCCGCCGTGGGAAGCTCACCCTGGCCTTGCTGGCCGCGGTCGCGTTCCTCGACTTCGTCGACGCGTCGATCGTCAACATCGCCCTTCCCTCGATCCGCCGCGACCTCGGCTTCTCCGAGCAGAGCCTGATCTGGGTTCCCAGTGGCTACCTCCTGACCTACGGGGGCTTCATGCTGCTTGGCGGCCGGGCCGCCGACCTGCTCGGTCGCCGCCGCGTCCTCGTCGCCGGGGTGGTGGTGATCGGCCTCTCGTCGCTCGCCGGCGGGTTCGCCGGCAGCGAGGGCGTCCTGATCGCGGCTCGCATGGCGCAGGGCCTCGGCGCGGCGATGACGCTGCCGGCCGCGCTCTCGATCCTCACCACGACGTTCAAGGAGGGCTCGGAGCGCAACACCGCGCTCGGCGTCTGGGGCGGGGTGGCCGGACTTGCGTCCGCCGCCGGCGTCCTCCTCGGCGGGTTGCTGACCGAGGGCCCGGGCTGGCGCTGGGTGATGTTCGTCAACCCCATCGCCTGCCTGCTCGTGCTGGCGCCGACCTTCCGCCTGATCGGGGGCGAGCGTCCGCGCGCCCGACTCCGGAACTTCGACGCCCTCGGTGCCGTCCTCGCGACGAGCGGGATGCTGCTCCTGGTCTACGCCCTGGTCAAGGCGCCGGACGTGGGCTGGGGCGCGGCACGGACGATCGGCGAGCTCGGCGGTGCGGTCGCGCTGCTGCTCGCCTTCGTGGTCAACGAGCAGCGCAACCGCAACCCGCTGATGCCGCTGTCGATCTTCCGGATCGGGGGGCTCGCCGCCGCCGACGCCACCCAGCTCGTCGGGATCGCCGGTCTTCTGTCGATGTTCTTCTTCCTCACCCTCTACATGCAGAACGTGCTCGGCTACTCGGCGATCCAGACCGGGGCCGCTTACCTGCCGCTCTGCTTCGCGGTGGCGGTCTCGTCCGGCGTCTCCTCCCAGCTCCTGACCCGCGTCGGGACCCGGCCCGTGATCGTCGCGGGGGCGCTGATCGCGGCGGCGGGGATCTACACGCTCTCGCGGATCCCGGTGGACGGCTCCTACGTGAGCGACCTCCTCCCGGGGCTCCTGATCGTGTCGGTCGGCCTCGGCGCGGTGTTCGTGGGCGTCACGACCGCGGCGAACGCCGGCGTGCCGGCCGATAAGGCCGGGCTGGCGGCCGCGCTTCTCAACTCCTCACAGCAGCTCGGCGGCGCGCTGGGGCTCGCCCTCTTCTCCGCGATCGCGACCTCCCGCATCAATGACCTCCTGGCCGCCCACACCGCGCTTCCGGCCGCGCTCACCTCGGGCTACCAGCGGGCGCTGCTGGCCTCGAGCATCTTCATGCTCGCCGCCGCCATCGTCGGGCTGCGCGCCACCAACACCCGCGGCGAGGAGCGCGGGCCGATCGCCGCCGCCCCCGAGTCGGCCCGCGCCTAGCAAGGAGGCAGCCCGGCGCCCCGGGCGGCGTGCGCGCCCGGGGCGCCGGACCGCTCGGCGGTCAGCTCAGTGGCTGATGCCGACCAGCCGGAACACCTCGTGGTGCCCCTTGACGACGGCCTCCTTGACCTCGCCGAGGCCCGGGTCGTAGTACTTCTGCTCGGTCTGCGGCTCGAGCGGACTGCGCTCGCTGGTCACCAGCAGGCCGTGCTCGGTGCCGCGGTACGGCGCGGTCGTTGTGCCGTGGAGGCTGAGGACGCGGGCCTCGTCGAGCGCCTCGCCCGGCGGGTAGTACTCCTGCCGATAGCGGTCGCCGACGCGCGGGTGCCCGGGCATGATGATCTCCGGCTTCCCGCCGTTGACACCTGACTTCCACGAGTCGCTCGCCCGCACCATGTGCCCGTGCTTGCGCTCGAGCGAGAGCTCGCCCAGATACCAGACGTTGCCGTACTTGTCCTGCGCGTACCAGTCGAAGGTTCGCTCGATGCGCTTGCCGTTCTGGCGGACCGTGTCCCGCACGACGGTGGCGGTGATGCCGATGATCTCCTTCGTCCGGTGCGTAACGAGTTCGTTGTCGGTCTGCGGCGTGTGCCCGCGGACCCCCCGGTAGTGGAAGGCGGTCCCCGGCTTCAGCGGCCAGTAGCGGTTGTCGACGGTGCGGACGAACTTCGAGGGAATCTTGGGCTTGTACGGCGTCTCGATCGGCGCCAGCGAGGGCGCCGATCCCGGCCGGCCGCCGGAGCCCTTGCCGGCCGCCGCCGCGCTCCCGCCGAACGTGGTGTAACTCGCCACCAGCAGCGCCCCCAAGCCCGCGAGCGCGGTCGCGCTCGCGACCTTGGTCGGGGTCCGAAGACGTGTCGTGGTCATCGCCCACTCCTTTCACCCGACATCGTCCTCGCAATGAAGCGCGGGGCGATGAAAGGGAGATGAAAGGGCGCCCGCGCGGTCAGCCGGCGCGCTGCCAGACCCCGACCACGTTGCCGGAGGGGTCGGTGAACGTGGCGACGATCAGGTCGCCCTCGTGGTACGGCGGCGTGGCGACGGCGCCGCCGTTGGCGGTGACCCTGGCGAGGGTGTCGTCGACGCTGGCGACGTAGACATAGGGCCGGATCCCGGCCTCCCCGCCGACCGGCTGGT
>JBKPNB010000230.1:0-8095 GCA_046732395.1 Actinomycetota bacterium
CGCGACCGCCTCGGCGGCGTTGTCCCTGGCGGTCGCGACGGCGTCGGCGGCGTTGTCGCGCGCGGTGGCGACCGCCTCGACCGCGTTGTCGCGCGCGCTCACCACCGCCTCGGCGGCGTTCTCGCGGGCGCTGGCCATCACCTCGCCCGCCCGCTCGGCGCGCCTGCGTAGATCGTCGACCATGCCGCTGCAGCGTAGCCGTCGTCGAGGGTGCGAGCGTCGGTCGGGCTGGGTGGGGAGGCAACGATTCGACCGCGGGAGGGGGTTCGTGCAGTTCGCCGCCTATATGGCGGTCAAGTGCACGAACCCCGGCGCGGAGCACGCCGCGAGACGCTAGCTATAGCGTTTCCTCTCATTGATTGCCCGTATTTAGTACCCTTAAGTGCATGATTTGCCCCCTCTGCGGAGCGCAAACGCGAGTGATCGAGACCCGCCCGGCGGACGCCGGCGCGGCGATCCGCCGGCGCCGCGCGTGCGATCGCTGCGGCCATCGGCTCACCACCTACGAGCGGGTCGTCGCCGAGCGCCTCTGGGTCCGGAAGCGACGCGGCGAGCGCCAGCGCTTCGATGGCGCCAAGCTCCGCGGCTCGCTGGCGGGCGCCGCGCACAAGCGGCCGGTGTCCGGCGACGACCTCGATCGGATCGTCGAGCGGGTGGCCGCCGAGGCGGAGCGGGTCGGCGGCGAGCTGGGCGCGGACCGGGTCAGTGAGCTCTGCCTCGCCGGACTCGCCGAGCTCGACCGCGGCGCCTACCTCCAGTACCTGGGGACGCTGGAGCCCTCCGACGGCGCCGGCGACCTCGAGCTCGCCGCTATTTCCGGCCCCTCCGGGGGGGCCGGTTCCGTCCGGGCCGCGAGCGAGCATGCGTAGTTACCCCCACACGCCCGCCCGAGGAGAGACTTCGATGACTAAAACCGCTGCAAACGAGCAAGGAACGGCGACCGGTGGGCTGACCGTCGAGCGCCGCTTCACGACGGCCGGCGTACACCCCTTCGACGAGGTCGGATGGGAGCTTCGCGACGCCGTCATCGGCGATCCCGAGGACCCGGCGTTCGAGCAGCGGGGCGTCGAGTTCCCGGCGTTCTGGTCGCAGAACGCGACCAACATCGTCGCCCAGAAGTACTTCCGCGGCAAGCTCGGCTCGCCCGAGCGCGAGCGCTCGGTGAAGCAGATGATCACCCGCGTCGCAGGGACGATCGCCGGCTGGGGTCGCGAGGGCGGCTACTTCGCCTCAGATGAGGACGCCGACGCCTTCGAGGCCGAGCTCACCCACATCCTCCTCCACCAGAAGGCCGCCTTCAACAGCCCGGTCTGGTTCAACGTCGGCTTCGAGGAGCACCCGCAGTGCTCGGCCTGCTTCATCCTCAGCGTCGAGGACACGATGGAGTCGATCCTCGACTGGAACACCAAGGAGGGGATGATCTTCCGCGGCGGCTCCGGGTCGGGCATCAACCTCTCGAACATCCGCGGGTCGGTCGAGCACCTCTCGAAGGGTGGGCTCGCCTCCGGTCCGGTCAGCTTCATGCGCGGCGCCGACGCCTGGGCGGGGACGATCAAGTCGGGCGGCAAGACGCGGCGGGCGGCGAAGATGGTCGTCCTCGATGTCGACCATCCCGACGTCGAGGACTTCATCTGGTGCAAGGCGCGCGAGGAGGAGAAGGCGGGGGCGCTTCGCGATGCCGGCTTCGACATGCGCCTCGACAGCGAGTCGTTCCACTCGATCCAGTACCAGAACGCCAACAACTCGGTCCGGGTCACCGACGACTTCATGGCCGCGGTCGAGCGCGGGGAGGCCTGGGAGCTCACCGCCCGCGTAGGCGGCGGGGCGACGAAGACCCTCCCTGCGCGCGAGTTGATGCACCAGATCGCCGACGCCGCCTGGCGCTGCGCCGATCCGGGCGTCCAGTACGACACGACGATCAACCGCTGGCACACCTGCCCCGCCTCGGGGCGGATCAACGCCTCGAACCCGTGCTCGGAGTACATGCACGTCGACGACTCGGCCTGCAACCTCGCCTCGCTGAACCTGATGCGGTACCGCCGCGCCGACGGGACCCTCGACGTTGCCGACTTCGAGCACGCGGTCGACGTCGTCCTGCTCGCGCAGGAGATCGTCGTCGGCCCCTCGAGCTACCCCACCGAGGCGATCGGCCGCAACGCCCGCGCCTTTCGCCAGCTCGGCCTCGGCTACGCGAACCTCGGCGCCTACCTGATGTCGAACGGACTCCCCTACGACTCCGACGCCGGGCGGGCGGTGGCGGCCGCGATCACCGCGCTGATGACCGGCCGCGGCTACCGCAAGTCGGCCGAGATCGCCGCGGCGGTCGGGCCGTACGAACGCTACGCCGAGAACCGCGAGCCGCACAACGCGGTGATGCGGATGCACCGTGACGCCGCCTACGCGATCGCCGACGCCGACAGCGCCGACCGCGAGCTGCTCGCGGCGGCGCGGACGACATGGGACGAGGCGGTCGCGCTCGGCGACGAGCACGGCTACCGCAATGCGCAGGCCACCGTGCTCGCCCCGACCGGAACGATCAGCTTCCTGATGGACTGCGACACGACCGGGATCGAGCCCGACTTCTCCCTCGTCAAGTTCAAGGAGCTGGTCGGCGGCGGGCAGATGACGATCGTCAACCGCACGGTGCCGATGGCGCTGCGGACGCTCGGCTACTCCGAGCACGAGATCGAGCAGATCGACGCCTACATCGCCGAGCAGGGGACGATCCTCGGCGCGCCGGGGCTCCGCGAGGAGCATCTGGCGGTGTTCGACGTCGCCGTCGGCGAGCGCTCGATCCCGCCGATGGGGCACGTGCGGATGATGGCCGCGGTGCAGCCGTTCATCTCCGGCGCGATCTCGAAGACCGTCAACCTGCCGGCCTCGGCGACGATCGAGGACATCGAGGACGCCTACACGCAGGGCTGGAAGCTCGGACTGAAGGCGCTCGCGATCTACCGCGACGGCTCGAAGACGGCGCAGGCGCTTCGCACCGATGCCGGTGAGAACGACACAGCCGAGGCCGAGGCTCCCGAGCCGCTGGCCGGCCCGGTGCGCCGCCGGATGCCCCGCGAGCGCGAGTCGATCACCCATAAGTTCTCGATCGCCGGCCACGAGGGCTACATCACCGCCGGCAAGTACGAGGACGGCTCGGTCGGCGAGATCTTCCTCACCGACATCGGCAAGGAGGGCTCGACGCTGCGGGGGATGATGAACGCGTTCGCCACCGCGATCTCCATCGGCCTCCAGTACGGGGTCCCGCTCGAGGTGTTCGTGCGCAAGTTCAGCTACATGCGCTTCGACCCCGAAGGGATCACGATGAACCCGGAGATCCCGTTCGCGAAGTCGATGCCCGACTACATCATGCGCTGGCTCGCGAGCCGCTTCATCGACGACCCCGAGGAGCTCGAGGACCTCGGCATCCTCACCCCCGAGGTCCGCGCCCGCCGCGAGGCCGAGAACGCGCTCGGCAACGACGAGGCGAACGGCGGCAACGGGCACGCCCACGGCAACGGCGCGGCGGAGCCCGCCGCGAGCGGACCAGTGGCCCCGACCTCGGCGCTCACCGACACCCCGCCGGTGATCCCGGCGCGCATGCACCGCACCGACCTCGGCCCCGCCTGCGAGCAGTGCGGTGGCATGATGCAGCGGACGGGGTCCTGTTACACCTGCTCGAGTTGCGGCAATAACACCGGCTGCGGTTGAGCTGACGGGCCCCGCCCAACCGGAGGGGCGGCCCCGGGGAGCTAGCCGAAGCCCGGAGCGAAGGGCTTCTTGTCCGACCTGCAGACGGTGCCCTTCGCGGGCGTGTTCAGGTGAACGAGGTAGGCGACCCGCGCCCGGTCGACGCAGGCGCTGGGATCGTGGAAGCTGACGGATGGCATTTCCGGTGACGCTGTTCACGCCGACCTCTCCGGGCCGCCGACGATGCTCGCCTGGAGAATCTCGAAGTTCACGCTGATGCCCTCAGGGTCGTGACCAGCCCGGCCGACGCCGCCCCGCGGTACGAGCGCATCGGCCGCAGCTACGCGCGCACCCGGCGCGAGGATCCGCGGATCGCGCGGCTGATCCACGAGCAGCTTGGCGGCGCGCGATCGCTCGTCAATGTCGGGGCCGGGGCCGGCTCGTACGAGCCGCGCGACCGCCACGTGATCGCGTTCGAGCCGAGTGACGTGATGGCCGCCCAGCGGCCGCCCGACCTGGCGCCGGGGATCCGCGCCAGCGCCGGGGAGCTGCCACTGCGCGACCGGAGCGTCGACGCGGCGATGGCGGTGCTGACGATCCACCACTGGGACGCAGAGCAGGAGCGCGGCGTACGGGAGATGCGCCGCGTCGCACGCGACGCAGTCGTCATCCTCACCTACGACGCCGCCGTCAGCAGCCGGATGTGGCTGCTCCGCGACTACCTCCCCGAGGTGGCGGAGATGGACCGGCGGATCTTCCCCAGCCTCGATCGGATCGCCGCTTGGCTCGGCGGAAGCACCGCCGTGGAGGTCGTGCCGATCCCCCGCGAAACCCCTGACTGGATGCTGGGATCGTTCTGGGGCCACCCCGAACGGGTCCTCGATCCCACCGCCCGCGCTGCGACCTCGGGCTTCGCCCGGATGAGCGACGACGTCACCTCACGGGTGGTGAGCGCAGTCGAGCGCGACCTCGCGAGCGGCGAGTGGGATCGACGTTACGGCCACCTCCGCGAGCTCGATGAGCTCGACGTCGGCCTCCGGTTGATCACCAACCTTCCGGCCTCGCCGGAAGTGGGGCGAGATGCCTAGCCGAGCGCCGCGAGCGCCTCGTCGCGGTCGGCGAACGCGGGGGCCATCCCGCCGAGGTGGCAGAGCGCGAGGGTCCGCGCCGGCTGCGATCCCGGCGGCACGGCGATCGCAAGAGACCCCGCGCTGAGGCCGGCGCGGTACAGGGTCGTCACCCCGGCAACGTCGAGGAAGCCGACCGAGGTCAGGTCGACGAGAAGCCTCGTTGCCCCCTGGTCGGCGAGCCGCTCGAGCTCCCTTCGAAGCGCGGCCACCGTCGGCAGCTCGAGCGGGCCGTCGATCTCGACGATGTGCACCGTTCCGCCTTCGGCGGTGACGGCGGACGTCTCGATCCGAGGCATCCCTGCGGCTCCGGCGACCATTCCTTCGGCCCACAACGCGGTGGGGCAGCGGTCGTCAGGCTCGATCGCCCACGTCGGGTGGCGTCGGCGTGCCGGCCGAGCCCGCGCCGAGCGCCGGTGAAGGTGGCCGCGCGCTGGCGGTGACCCACGTGAAGTACCGGGTCATCCACTAGCGCGCGGCCCGGCGCCCGTCCCGCCGCGCCGCTGCGCTCTAATACATGGCGTGCCGATCGTCCTCAAGATCCTCCTTGCGATCGTCGTCTTCGGTCCGATGATCGCCTTCGCCGGCGTCCTCGTCTGGGGGGCGATCAAGGACGGCCGCGACGAGCGGCGCAGCAAGCACGTCACCCGCGGCTGATGGCCGGCGAGGCAGCGAGCGGCGGGGGCATCGTCGTCGAGATCAACATCGCGCCCCGCAACGAGAAGCTTCCCGAGCCGGTCGAGCGGGTCCGCGCGGTGGCCGCCCGCGGCCTCGAGGGCGACCGCTATTTCGCCGCCGAGCCGCGGGAGGAGGCCGAGCGCGATCGCGACATCACGCTGATCGCCGCCGAGGCGCTCGAGGCGCTCTTCGCCGAGACCGGCATCGACCTCAGCGCCGCGGCCTCGCGGCGAAACGTCCTCACCCGCGGGATCGACCTCAACGCGCTCGTCGGCCGCGGCTTTCGGGTCGGCGAGGTCGAGTGCGAGGGGCTCGAGCTGTGCGAGCCGTGCTCGCACCTCCAGGGTCTGACCGAGCCCGGCGTCCTCCGGGGTCTCGTCCACCGCGGCGGACTGCGGGCGGCGATCCGCCGCGGCGGTGAGATCGCGGTCGGCGATCCGGTGATCGCGTCCTAGCGCCCGGCGAGGTCGGCGGGATGGACCTTCGCTCGCTGATCTCCGAGGTCCCCGACTTCCCACGGCCCGGGATCAGCTTCAAGGACGCGACGCCGCTGATGGCGGACGGGAGTGCCTTCGCCGAGCTTGTCGAGCGCATCGCCGCCGCGGTCCGCGACGCCGTCGGGACCGGCCCGCCGGTAACCCACGTCGTCGCGCCCGAGGCCCGCGGCTTCATCTTCGGCGCCGCGCTGGCGCACGAAATCGGCGCCGGATTCGTCCCGACGCGAAAGCCGGGCCGGCTCCCGCGGCCGACGCGGTCCGCCGATTACGAGCTCGAGTACGGCGCGGACCAGCTCCACGCCCACCTCGATGCGTTCGGGTCGGGCGACCGCGTCGTCGTCTGCGATGACCTGATCGCGACCGGCGGCACGGCGGCCGCGGTTGCCGAGATCGTCGCCGAGTCGGAGGCCGACCTCGTCGCGTTCGCGTTCGCGATCGAGCTCACCGCGCTTCGCGGGCGCGAGGCTCTGGCGCGGTTCGGCGCGCCGATCCTCAGCGTGATCACGCTCCGTTCCTGATCGGCCGCCCGAATGGCTCCCCGATCGGGCGGGTAATGCCGCACCGATGGCAGGAGAGGCCGCGGTGGGGGAGGATCGCGCCGAGCAGGTCAGCGGCCGCAGCCTGGAGCGGACGCGGAAGACGGGCGCCAGCCGCAAGACCGTGCTCATCGCACTCGCCGCGAACGCGACGATCGCGGTCTGCAAGGGCATCGCCGGTGTGCTGAGTGGATCGGCCGGGATGCTCGCCGAGACCGCGCACTCACTCGCGGACACCGGCAACCAGGTGTTCCTGCTGGTCTCGATTTCGCTGTCTGCCCGCGAGCCGCGCGAGGATCGGCCGTTCGGCCACGGCCAGGAGCGCTTCCTGTGGACGTTCGTCGCCGCGGTCGGCATGTTCCTCGCCGGGGCGGTGTTCGCGATCGGCTTCGGGATCTATGAGCTCCTGAAGGGCGCGGGCGAGCAGAGCGCGTTCGGGATCGCCTACGCCGTGCTCGCGATCTCCTTCGCCGCCGAGGGAACCTCCTGGTTGCGGGCATTTCGCCAAACGCGTCGCGAGGCGCGCGAGGCCGACCGGCCGCTCCTCTCCTACGTGCGCGAGAGCCGTGACCCGAACGTAAAGATGGTCCTGTTCGAGGACACCGCGGCACTCGTCGGCGTCGTCCTCGCCGCGCTCGGTATCGCCCTCAACCAGATCACCGGCGCCCTCGTCTTCGACCCCGCGGCGTCGGTGCTGATCGGGCTGCTCCTCGTCTCGGTCGCGATGTGGATGGGTCGCGACGCGAAGCACCTGCTCGTCGGCTCGGCGGCCCAGCCGCGCGAGCGCGAGGCGATCGAACGGACGATCGAGGGATTCGACGAGGTGCGTGCCGTCGACGAGCTCCTGACCATGGTGCTGGGCCCGAACGCCCTGCTCGTCGCCGCCCGGATCGACCTTCGGGACGATGTACCGGCCGGACGGGTGGAGCAGGTCTCGACTGCGATCGACCGCCGCCTTCGCGAGAGCGTCCCCGACGTCACCGAGGTGTTCCTCGATCCCACCGCGGGACGCTGACGCGGCTGCCGTCGGGACCGGTTCGTACAGTCGCGCCGTGGCGTTCGAGGAGGTCGGGGACCCGGCCGAGACGCGGGGCGCGCGCGAGTTCGACTACGACCGCACCGTCGCGCTCAGCGACGGGGTGTTCGCGATCGCGCTCACTCTGTTGATTCTCAACGTCCAGCCACCCACCACCCACGGCGGCTTCTCGGACCGCCTCAGTCAGGTCGCGCCCGAGATCGGCTCCTACGCCCTGAGCTTCGCTGTACTCGGCCTGCTCTGGCTCCGCCACCACTCGTTCTTCCGCGACCTGCGGCGGATCGATCCGCGGATGGCGTTCCTCAACCTCGTCTACCTGGGGCTGATCGCCTTCATCCCCTACCCGACGAGCCTGCTCGCCGAAGAGCACGGCCAGACATTCGCGGCCGTCTTGTACGCGGCCACCCTCGGACTCAGCGCGCTCGTCTCCCTCCTGCTCCGCGTCCACGCACGCCGCGCGCGGCTCGTGCGGGGCGTGTCGGCGCGGGAGTCGCTCTTCCGCACGGCGTCGGTGGCGGCGGTGTTCGGCCTGTCGATCCC
>JBKPNB010000231.1:0-13318 GCA_046732395.1 Actinomycetota bacterium
AGCTCGAGCAGGGCCAGCGCGTCGAGGTCCGCTCCGAGCCGGTCTCGGCCGCCGGCGTCTACGCGCCCGGCGGCCGCGCGGCGTACCCCTCGTCGGTCCTGATGTGCTGCGTCGCCGCCCGCACGGCGGGCGTCGCCAGGGTCGCGGTCGCCACGCCGCCGGGTCCCGGCGGTCGGCCGAACGCGACAACGCTCGCCGCCTGCGCCCTGGCTGATGTGGACGAGGTCTACGCGGTCGGCGGCCCACAGGCCATCGCCGCGCTCGCCTACGGGACGGAGTCGATTCCCGCGGTGGAGGTGATCGCCGGCCCGGGAAACCCCTACGTCGCCGAGGCCAAGCGCCAGCTCTGCGGCGTGGTGGGGATCGACGGGCTGGCCGGGCCAAGCGAGCTGTTCGTGGTCGCCGACGCCCTCGCCGATCCGCGCTGGCTCGTCCTCGACCTCGCCGCCCAGGCCGAGCACGGGCCCGACTCCCCGCTCGTACTCGCATCGCCGGAGCCCGCCGTCCTCGACGCCGTCGCGGAGGCGGCCCGAGAGCTGTGGGCGAAGCGCGCGAGCGTCGCCGACGCACCGCTGGCGCTGGTGCGGGCACCGGGGATCGAATCGGCTTTGGCGCTGGCCGACGCGTTCGCGCCCGAGCATCTCGAGCTCGCCTTCGCCGGCGCGGACGAGACGATCGCCCGGGGCCGGGTCGCGGGCTGCGTGTTCGTCGGCGCCCGGGGCGGGACGGCGTTCGGCGACTACGCGGCGGGGTCGAACCACGTGCTGCCCACCGGCGGCGCGGCGCGCTTCGGCGGCCCGCTCGGTCCCGCCACGTTCCACCGCCGAAGCTCCATCGTGACCATCCCCTCCTCGGCGGCCGCCGCGCTGGCCCCGACCGTCGACGCCCTGGCCCGCGCCGAGGGCTTTCCGCTGCACGGCGAGTCGGCGACCATCCGCAGCCGCGAGAATTCCTAGAGTGCTCACCGCCGTGGGTGCCGCCGCGTTTGGCGGCTGCAATCCTTCGGCTGTCTGCGTCCTCGCTCGCTCGCGTGCTTTTCAAGCACGCCACGCGAGTTGCGTCCTTGCCATCCTCGGATTTCGCTCGCCAAACTACGACGGAACACCCACGACGGGGAGCGCTAGGAGATGGCCAGGCAGGCGCGAATCGACCGCAGGACGACCGAGACCGAGATCTCGGTCGCGCTCGATCTCGATGGTGGGTCGGTCGAGGCCTCGACCGGCGTCGGCTTCTTCGATCACATGCTCGAGCTGCTCGGCCGCCACGGCCGGCTCGGGCTGCGGGTGTCCGGGCGCGGCGACCTCGAGACCGGCGCCCACCACACGGTCGAGGACGTCGGGATCGCACTCGGGCAGGCGATCGACGAGGCGCTCGGCGACCGTCGCGGCATCCGCCGCTACGGCTACATCGCGGTCCCGATGGACGAGGCGCTCGGGATCTGCGCGATCGACGTCTCGGGGCGGCCGCTGTGCCGGTTCGAGGCAGACCTGCCGGTCGCGTCGATCGCCGGCTTCGACGCCGAGCTGACCGAGGAGTTCTTTCGGGCGGTTGCCGCCAACGCGCGGATCACGGTCCATCTCGGCACCCGCCACGGGTCGAACGTCCACCATCTGATCGAGGCCTGCTTCAAGGCCTTCGCTCGGGCGCTGCGGGAGGCCGTGGCGCTCGACCCCGATGAGGCGGGCGTCCCTTCGACCAAGGGGAGCCTGCGATGAGCAGGTGGCATGTAGCAGGTGGCATGTGGGAGCGATCGCTCGCCTGTCCACCTGCCACCTGCGACCTGCCACCTGCCGAGCTATGACCACTATCGCGATCCTCGACTTCGGCATGGGCAACCTGCGCTCGGTCGAGAAGGCGCTCGCGCGGGTCGGGGCCGAGCCGCTCGTCAGCGCCGATCACGACGCGATCCGCGCCGCCGACGGGATCGTCCTACCGGGTGTCGGCGCCTTCCCCGAGGGGATGGCGCGGATCCGAGCGCTCGGGCTCGACGACCTCGTCGCCGAGCGCGTCGCGGCGGGCGCGCCGCTGCTCGGGATCTGCCTCGGGATGCAGCTCATGTTCTCCTCCTCGACCGAGCTCGGCGGAGCCTCAGGGCTCGACCTGCTCCCCGGCGAGGTCCGCGAGCTCGAGGCGCCGGGGCTCAAGATCCCGCACATCGGATGGGAGCCGGTCAGGCTCGACGCCCGCTCGGAGCTCGCCGCCGGGCTCGACGGCGAGACGCCGTTCTACTTCGTCCATTCGTTCGCCGCTCGTCCGTCGGAGTGGGACGTCGTCCTCGGCACGGCGGTCTGGGGGGAGCCGTTCGCCTGTGCGGTGGCCCGCCCGCCGGTCTACGGCGTCCAGTTCCATCCCGAGAAGTCGAGCTCGGCCGGCCTCCGCCTGCTCGGGAACTTCGCCCGCATCTGCTCTTCCGTGGTTTCGAGGGCATTCAGGTGAGGAGCTTTAGCTCCGAAACAGGCGTGTAAGGGCGCAGGCGCCCGCAGGTTATTCGCGTGATCCTCTATCCGGCGATCGACATCCGCGGCGGCCGCGCGGTTCGGCTCGTGCAGGGCGACTACGAGCGCGAGACGGCGTTCGACGATCCCCTCGAGGCGGCGCTGCGCTGGGTCGAGCAGGGCGCCCGCGCCCTGCACGTCGTCGACCTCGACGGCGCCCGCTCGGGGCGCCCCCACAATCTCGAGCTGGTCGAGGGGATCGCGACCGAGGCCGCGGTCCCGATCCAGGTCGGCGGCGGGCTCCGCGACCCCGAGTCGGTCGAGGCGGCACTCGCGACTGGCGCCGAGCGGGTGGTCCTCGGGACGGCGGCGATCGCGGAGCCGGCCCTGGTGGCGGCGCTGGTCGCCGAGCACGGCGGGTCGCGGATCGTCGTCGCCGCCGACAGCCGCGGGGGCCGGGTCGCGGTCGAGGGATGGGAGCGCGAGAGCTCGCTCGGAGCGGAGGAGCTGATCGCGGAGCTCGGCGAGTGCGGCGTCGGGACGTTCCTCTACACCCCGGTCGACGTCGACGGTACGCTGGCCGGCCCGGCCATCGACGACCTGCGGCGGGTCGCCGAGGCCACGTCGGCGGCGGGCGCCGCGCTCCTTTATTCGGGCGGGGTGGGAGATGTGGGGGACCTCTCGGCTCTGGCCGAGCTGGAGCTGCCAGCGCTCGAGGGCGTCGTGGTGGGTCGCGCGCTCTATGAGGGCCGATTCACGGTCGCCGAGGGGCAGGCAGCCCTCACCCCCTGACCCATTCCCTACTCTCGGTGGGTGGCCCTGAAGCGCGTCATCCCCTGCCTCGACGTCGATCGCGGGCGAGTGGTCAAGGGCACGAACTTCGTCGGCCTCCGCGACGCCGGCGACCCGGTCGAGCTCGCGGCCCGCTACGACACCGAGGGTGCGGACGAGCTCGTCTTCCTCGATATCACGGCCTCGCACGAGCGCCGCGAGACGATCGTCGACCTCGCCCGCCGCACCGCCGACGACGTCTTCATTCCGTTCACGATCGGCGGCGGGATCCGCTCGGTTGCCGACGCGCAGGCGGTGCTCGACGCCGGCGCCGACAAGGTCTCGGTCAACTCGGCGGCGCTGGCGCGGCCCGAGCTGATCGGCGAGCTCGCCGGGGTGTTCGGCTCCCAATGCGTGGTGGTCGCGATCGATGCCCGGCGCCGGACCCCCGACGTGGCGTCCCCCACCTGCCAGGCGCCGCCCGGGTTCTTCGGCGATTCCGAGTGGGACGTCTACGCCGACGGCGGGCGGGCCGCGATCGAGCGACGCGAGGCGGTCGAATGGGCGGTGGAGGCGACCGAGCGCGGGGCCGGCGAGGTGCTGGTGACGAGCATGGATCGAGACGGCACCACCGACGGCTACGACCTCGAGCTCACCCGAGCGGTCGCCGACGCGATCGCGGTTCCGGTGATCGCTTCGGGAGGGGCCGGGGAGCCGGCCCACCTCTCGGCCGCGATCGTCGAGGGCGGCGCCGACGCGGTCCTGTGCGCGTCGATCTTCCACTACGGCCGGCACACGATCCGCGAGGCCAAGGAGCGCCTTCGCGCCGACGGCGTCGCCGTCCGGATCTAGTGTCCCGACACTAGCCCTTCTTCCGCTTCCCGCCGCCGTGGTGCGGGTGCTTGGCGGGACGGTGGCCGGCGTGCTTGGCGCGTTTGCCGTGGTTCGCATGCGTGTGCCGCTTCGCGCGCTTATGGCGCGCCTTCTTCGGGGTATGCGCCGGGCGCGGCGTGAACTGGACGACCGCGTTCGCCCCGGTCAGGAACATCCGCCGCCCGTCTGAGATCACCGGGTTGTACTCGCCGATGTCGGAGTAGAACTGCTTGTGCCCGTCGTCGGCTCGAAATCCGTAGGTGCCGACGTTCGGGCCGATCACGGAGACGTAGACGTCGCGACCGACGACGCTCGCCGCGCCGAGGATGTTGCCGCCGAGGTTGTGCTCCCAGCGCTGGGCGCCGGAGCGCGCGTTGAGCGCGTAGAAGTGGTGATCCTGGGAGCCGACGAACACCGTCGGCGGCGTCCCCGGCGGGTTGGCGACCGCGGGGGCGGGGTAGACCTCGGCCCCGGTCGAGTGGCTCCAGGCGAGCTCTCCGTTGCGCTCGACGTAGCTGTACACGCGGCCGTCGAGCCCCCCGAAGTAGACCCGGCCGAAGGCGATCGCCGGCGTCGAGTAGATGCCGCCGCCGCGCAGGAAGCCGCCGCCCTGCGTCTGGGCCTGCCAGTGGACCTTGCCGGTCGACGAGTCGACGGCGTAGACCTGCCCCGCGTAGTTGCCGAAGAAGACCGCCCCGTGGTCGTAGGCGACACCGCCCTTGACGGCGCCGCCGCTGTGGAAGTCCCAGTCGACCTTGCCGGTCTGCTCGTCGAAGGCGAACACGTCGCCCGACTCGCAGCCGACGAACACGCGGTTTCCGTGGACGAGGGGCGAGGACTCCGACCGCCCGGGAAGCTGGTGGCGCCAGAGTACCTTGCCGTCCTTCGCCCGGATCGCGATCACCTGTCCCGGGGTCAGCGTCACCGCGAACACCCGGCCGCCGTGATAGGCCGGGGATGAGGCGCTGAGCGACCCGAGGTCGTGCTTCCAGACCACCTTGCCCCGCTGCTTTGCGTTCAGGTCGTAGAGGGTGGCGTCCTTGTTGATCAGGTACAGGCGCTGGCGCGCGAGAACCGGGGAGAACTCGAGCAGGCTGGGGGAGAGGAAGTCCCAGTTGCGACTGAACGGCGGATGGACCACGTTCGACGGCAGATAGCGGGTCCGCTCGTCGTCCAGCCCGTACTCGGGCCAATTGACCATCTCGGGCGCGGCCTTCCTGTGCTTCTCGCGCTTGGGGACGAACTTGGCCTGGGGGTGCGAGATGTCGGCCGGGCGGCGGACGACCAGGTAGGCGCCGTAGGCCGCGGCCGAGATTGCGACGAGGGCGACGGTGGCCGCCGCGGCCCGCTGCCACGCGTCCCACGAGCGCCAGATGTCGAGAACGCGGGACATCCGGGAAGCCAGTCATGGTAGGGGACCGGTCGTACGGCTCCGCTGACGAGTGGCTGGGTCGAATCCGCCGAATGCGCTCCCTGGAAGCCGAGATCACGTCCAAGCGCCTGCGCGAGCGCCTCGACGCGATACCCGCGGTGACGGCGGTTCGCGACGCCGCCGAGGGGCTCCACCTCTACCTCGTCGGCGGGGCGGTCCGCGACCTGGTCCTCGGGCTCGGCCGGATCGACCTCGATCTCGCGGTCGAGGCCCCCGGCGACGCGGTCGCCGCGCTTGCCCGGCGAATCGACCCCCAGGCCCGGGCCCACGAGCGGTTCGGGACCGCCACCGCGACCGCCGCCGGGGTCCCGGTCGACCTGGCCGCGACCCGGGCCGAGGTCTACGAATCGCCGGGGGCGCTTCCCCGGGTCGAGCCGGCGCCGATCGGCGACGACCTCGCCCGCCGGGACTTCACGCTCAACGCCATGGCGGTCCGGCTCGCCGAGAAGCCGCGGCTCCTCGACCCCCACGGGGGGCTGGGGGATCTCGGCGCCGGCCGCCTGCGGGTGCTCCACGAGCGCTCGTTCGCCGACGACCCGACCCGCGCCCTGCGCGCCGCCCGCTACGCGGCGCGGCTCGCCCTGGCGCTCGAGCCGCGGACCGCGGAGCTCCTGCGCGCGACCGACCTCGACACGGTCTCGGCCGAGCGGGTCGAGGCGGAGCTGCGGCGGCTGGCCGGCGAGCCGGACCCCGCCGCGGCCCTCAGCCTGCTGGCGGACTGGGGCCTGGTCGAGGCCGACGTCGAGGTGGCGAGCGCGGCGCTGGAGGTGGTCGGTCGGGCGCGGTGGGGAGGGATCGCCGATCGCGCGGCCACGTTCCTCGCCGCGGCCGGAGTGAAGGCAGGCCGCTATCGGGCGCCGGCCGCAATCGATCCCGCTCGCGAGCTCGTCGGCCTGCCTCCGCTCGCACCCTCCGAGCTGACCGCGCGCGCCCGCGGCCGCACCGGGGTCGAGCTCGCGATCGCCCGCGCGCTTGGCGCCGACTGGCTCGATCGCTACGTCGCCGAGTGGCGGGATGTCCGCCTTGACATCGGGGGCGTCGACCTGCTGGCGGCGGGGGTCCCCGAGGGCCCGGCGGTGGGGCAGGGGCTGGCCGCGGCCCTGGCCGCGAAGCTGGACGGGCGGGTGGGGGGGCGCGAGCAGGAGCTTGAGGTTGCGCTCGAGGCCGCTCAGCGCGACGAGTGATCGATTGGGGTCCCTATAGGGGCCCAAATTCATCAATCGTCGGCAGCCTCCGCTACTTTCGATCCGATGGAGGCCTCGCGACGCGAACTCGACAACCCCCGCACGCGTCGCGCCGCCGCTGCGGCCATCCGACGGCGCCGGCGCATCTTCGCCCTCACCGCCCTCCTGATCGCCGCCGGCGCCGTGGTGGCCGTCGTCGTCATCGCCACCTCCGGAGGTGGGTCGTCGACGTCGAAGCCAACGGCCACCACCCCGCAGCAGACCGCCGACGCCTCGGCCGGCGCGTCGAAGCCCAGCTTCCCTCCCTCCTGGCGTCCCTCGCGCGCGCCGGTCCCGATTGTCGAATACCACGCGATCCAGCCGCCGGTCCCCGGCAGCCAGTATCCCGACCTGTTCGTTCCCCAGGCCGACTTCGAAAGGCAGATGGCCTGGCTCCACGACCACGGGTACCAGGCCGTCACGCTGCGCCAGGTCGAGGATTCCTGGTCCGGCCACGGCGAGCTTCCGCGGAAGCCGGTGGTGATCAGCTTCGACGACGGCTACCGCAGCCAGTACGTCGCCGGCTTCCTCGTCCTCGAGCGCTACCGCTGGCCCGGCGTCCTCGACCTGATCGCCGGCTCCCAGGGCGACGACCTACCGACCGCGGACGTCAAGCGGATGATCGACGCCGGCTGGGAGCTCGCCTCGCACACGGTCAACCACCTCGACGTATCGACGCTCGACTCGAGCCAGCTGGCGACCGAGATCGCCGGCTCCAAGCGCGACCTCGAGCGACGGTTCGGCGTCAAGGTCGTCAACTTCTGCTACCCCGCCGGCCACTACGACCAGGCGGCGATCGCCGAGCTGCGGCGTGCCGGATACCGTGGGGCGACGACCGAGCTCCCGGGCCTCGCCGACCGCGCCAACCCGTACACGCTCGCGCGCCTCGAGATCACCGGCAGCGATGGCCTCTCCGGCTTCATCGACAAGATGAGCACCGCGCAACCCCAGACTCCGGCCCCGCCGTCGGCATGAGGTGGCGCGAGGCCGACGGCGTCCGCTGGCTCGAGGCCGACCTCCCGGAGGCTCGGGCGGCGTTCAGCACCAGACTCGGTGGGGTGAGCGAGCCCCCCTTCGACACCCTCAACCTCGGCCGGCTGACCGGCGATCCGGCGGTGGGAGAGAACCGCCACCGGCTCGCCGCCGCCCTCGGCGTCGACCCTCGCCTGGTCCTGATCGGCCGCCAGGTTCACGGCGCCGCGGTCAGGCGACACGAGGGGCCCACCGATCCGCCCGCATTCGCCGAGCCGTCGCCGGGCCTGCCGGAGGCCGACGGCCACGTCGCCGAGGGAGCGGGCCTGGCGCCCCTTGTGTTCGTCGCCGACTGCCTCCCGGTCGCGCTCGCGGGCCCGGGCGGGGTGGCGATGATCCACTGCGGCTGGCGCGGGCTGGCGGCGGGGATCGTCGAGCGCGGCGCGGCCGAGGTCGGGGCCACGGCGGCGGCGATCGGTCCCGGGATCGGGCCCTGCTGCTACGAGGTCGACGACGAGGTCCTGGCCGAGTTCGAGCCGCTCGGCGAGGGCGTCGCCGCGGGGCGGATGCTCGACCTGCCGGAGGTCGCCCGGCAGCTGCTCGCGCGGGCCGGCGTCGGCGAGGTCGAATCGTCCGGGCTCTGCACGAGCTGCGAGGCGGAGCTGTTCTTCTCCCATCGCCGCGACGGCCCGCGGACCGGCCGCCAGGCGGGGCTCATCCGGCGCGAGGGCTGATGCCGCGGGGGTTGATCCACGGTCTCGAGCCGGAGCGGATCCGGGCCAACCTGGAGCGGATCCGCGAGCGCGTCGGCCCGGAGGTCGAGATCCTCGCCGCGACCAAGTATGTCCCGGTCGAGGAGATGGGCGCGCTCGCCGCCGCCGGCGTCGGGCTCGTTGGCGAGAACCGCCTCCAGGACCTCGAGGCGAAACGCGAGCGGTGGGCCGACGCGTTCGAGTGGGACTTCATCGGCAACGTCCAGAGCCGGAAGGTGAAGCGGATCGTGCCGCTCGTTCGGATGCTCGAGTCGGTGGCGACCGACTCGGTGCTCGAGCAGCTCGAGCGCCACGCGAACCCCGAGACCGAAGTGCTGGTCGAGGTGAACGTCGCCGGCGAGGACGGAAAGGGCGGGGTCGAGCCGGGCGAGCTCGGGGCGTTCATCGAACGCTGTCCGGTCCGGGTCGTGGGGTTGATGACGATGCCCCCGTTCACCGAGGACCCCGAGGCCTCGCGGCGCCACTTCGCCCGGCTCGCCGAGCTAGCCGCCGACCGCGGGCTCGGGCGGCTGTCGATGGGGACGAGCCAGGACTGGGAGGTCGCCGTCGAGGAGGGGGCGACGATCATCCGACTCGGAACCGCTTTGTACATATGACCCAAGAAGGGGACCCGAAGGGGTCATAATTCCGCGCAGGAGAATCCGCTCACGAATCGAAACTGAGCGAGCGAATGGCCTTCCGCGACACATGGCACCGTGCCCTCGTCTACTTCGGGCTCGCCGAGGATCCCGACTACGTCGACGAGGAGGGCTACGAGGCGGACGCCGGGCAGCGTGATATCTACGACTCGCCGGCGCCGCGAAGCGCGACCGTGAGCCGTCTCGGCGACCGCCGCCGGATGCGGGACGAGATCGACGACATCTTCGCCGACGACGAGCCGGTGAGCCGCAGCCGGACCCTGCGCCCGGTTGGGAACGGGTCGGGGTCCCGCGTCCACCTCGTCACCCCGCACAGCTTCAACGACGCCCAGGAGGTCGCCGACCGCTTCAAGCAGGAGACGCCGGTGATCCTCAACCTCCAATCGACCGAGAACGAGCTCGCGAAGCGGCTGATCGACTTCGCGTCCGGGCTCACCTACGCGCTCGACGGGGGCATGCAGAAGATCGCCGACAAGACCTTCCTCCTCACCCCGCGTAACGTCGAGGTCTCGGCCGAGGAGAAGGCTCGCCTCGTCGAAAAGGGCTTCTTCAACCAGTCCTAAAGCGAGCAGGTAGCAGGTGGCAGGTAGCAGGTAGAGGCCCTCTACATGCTGCGTGCTACATGCTCGAGCCGGTGGCGGCGGCTCAGCAGGTCAGGTGCAGGGCGGCGGCGATCGCGGCCGGGTTGGAGGCGGCGAGCTCCTGGTAACGGGCAACTGCGGCCTCGGTGCGGAGCGCCTCGACCGCGGTTCCGCGCCGCTCGAGGGCGGCGACGACGCCGGGGTCCGGCTCGAGCCGCCCCGCGTATCCGCAGCCAACGACCAGCCGCTCCGGCAGCTCGTCGATCACCTCGTCGAGATCCTCGAGCGCCAGCGAGTGCCCGTCGCGGCGCCACCAGTTCGACACCACCCGGTCCGGGAGGACGATCACGTCGCGGGTGTGCTCGACGCCGTCGACCACGACCCGCCCCGGGCGGTAGCCCTCGATCCTCTGAGCCGACTCCATACGGCGATCGTAGCCGGCCGCGAGACCGGCCAAACTAACCTCCGTCCATGCGAATCGGGTTCGTCGGAGCCGGGAACATGGCCGCCGCGCTGGCGCGCGGATGGGCGGCCGGCCCCGGCGGGCCGGACGCGATGCTGTTCTGCGACATCGACGCCGAGCGCGCCGACGGTCTGGCCGCCGACGTCGGCGGCGAGACGCGCGCCGCCCTCGCGGAGCTGCGCGATGAGAGCGACGTCATGCTCCTCGCGGTGAAGCCGGCGGCGCTCGACGCGGTGGCCGACGAGCTCGACGGCGAGGCGCCGACGATCCTCTCGGTGCTCGCCGTCACTCCGCTCGCCCGGGTGGCGGCGGTGTTCCCCGGCGTCCCGGTGCTGCGGGCGATGCCGAATCAGCCGGTCGAGGTCCGCCGGGGCGTGATCTGCCATCCGCCGCCCGTTGCGATGCCGGCCGAACTCGCCGCCGAGCTACTCGTGCTCCTCGACGTCCTCGGCGTCCGGGTCGAGCTCGCCGACGAGGAGATCGACGCGGCGATGGCGGTGATGTCGTGCACGCCGGCCTACATCGCGCTGTTCGCCGAGGCCCTCGCCGGGGCGGGGGTCCGCGAGGGTCTCGAGCAGCGGCTCGCCGGCGGGCTCGTCGCCGATACCCTGGCCGGCACGGCGGCGCTTTTGCGTAAGCGCGAGCCGGCCGCGATTCGCGCAGCCGTCGCCTCCCCCGGTGGCGCCACCGACGCGGGCCTCCGCGCGCTCGCCGCCGCCGGGTTCGAGCGGGCGGTCGGCGCCGCGGTCGGGGCCTCCCTGGAGCGCTTCCGATGAACATCGTTGCCGCGATCGGACGCAGCGAGATCCACGACTACGTCGACGCGCTGTTCACCGTCTACCTGGTCCTGATCTTCATCCGCATCCTCCTCACCTGGGTCCCGCGGATGCCCTTCAACCCCTACCTGCGCGCCGCCGTGGCGTTCGTCGAGCGGGTCACCGACCCCTACCTCAAGATCTTTCGGGCCATCCTCCGGCCGGTCGGCTTCGGGGGAATGGCGCTCGACCTGAGCCCGATCGTCGCGATCATCGTCCTCTACGTGGTCCGGGGGCTTGTGCTGAGCGCGATCTCTGCGTGAGGGCCGCCGCCCGGCGCAGCCGGACCGATGCCTGGTGCTGGGCGCTCGCCGTCTGCGGGCTCGTCGTCGCTGCCGATCAGGGGGCGAAGGCGGCGATCACGGCGAGCATCGGTCGCGGCCAGGAGGTCGACCTGGCGCTCGGCTTTCACCTCGCCCGCGTCGCCAACCACGGGGTCGCGTTCGGGTTCCTCGGGGGTGGCGGGCCGGTGGTGGTGGCGGTGACGGTCGCGGCGCTCCTGTTCGTCCTCGGCTGGTTCGCGCTCAATCCGCTTCGCCCCGGGCTGTGGCTGGCGGTGGGGCTGATCGCGGGGGGGGCGCTCGGGAACCTCGCCGACCGCGCCCGCTCCGGGGCCGTCACCGACTTCATCGATCCGCCGCTTTGGCCGGCGTTCAACCTCGCCGACGTCGCGATCACGGTCGGCGCCGTCGTCCTGGTGGTGATCGCACTGCGGCCGGAGCGCGGCACGGGTTGACCGAGCCGCGGATCGTCCACCTCGACGATCGCCTGGCAGTCGTCGACAAGCCGGCCGGGCTCGTCGTCCACCCGGCGCCCGGTGTCCGCGGGCCGACCCTGGTCGACCTCCTGGCCGGGATCCTCGGCGGCGGCGAGGCCGGGCGGCCGGGGATCGTCCATCGGCTCGACAAGGACACCTCGGGCCTCTTGATCGTCGCCCGCGACGCCGACGCGCATCGGCGCCTGGCGGCGATGGTGAAGGCGCGCGAGCTGCGGCGCACGTACCTGGCCCTGGTCGAAGGCCGGCCGCGGTCGCGCTCGGGGACCATCGACGCTCCGCTCGGCCGCGACTACCGCGCTCCGGCCAAGCGCGCGATCGGAGGCCGCGGTCGCCGCCAGGCCGTGACCCGGTTCACGGTGGTCGAGGCCCTTCCCGGCGCGGCGCTGCTCGAGGTCCTCCTGGAGACCGGCCGCACCCACCAGATCCGCGTCCACCTGGCGGCGATCGGCCACCCGCTCGCCGGCGACCCTCGCTACGGGCGCCCGGGCGGCTTCGGGCTCGCGCGGCAGTTCCTCCACAGCACCCGCCTCGGCTTTCGGCATCCGTTCAGCGGCGCCGAGCTCGACCTTCGCTCGCCGCTCCCCGCCGACCTCGAGGCGGCGCTGGCGCGCGCCCGCGTAGACTCCTCGTGAACCCGTAACCGACCCTCGCCGACCCGGCGGGGCCCTGCCCGGGCACGGCGCGCACCGCGACCGAATCCCGGGTCCCCGACCAGGCCGGCGAGCTCATACCACCGACCACAGAAGGGAACAGCAATGGCAGAGCCTGGAATCAGGGAGCTGCTGGAGGCCGGCCTTCACTTCGGCCACCAGACGCGACGCTGGAACCCGCGGATGCAGCGCTACATCTGGGGCGAGCGCGACGGCATCCACATCATCGACCTCCTCCAGACCGAGGGCCTGCTGAACGAGGCCCGGGCGTTCGCCTCCGACGTCGCCCGCCGGGGCGGGACGATCCTCTTCGTCGGCACCAAGAAGCAGGCCCGGGACTCGATCCGCGAGTGGGCCGAGCGCTGCGGCATGCCGTACGTGAACCTGCGCTGGCTCGGCGGCCTGCTGACCAACTTCCAGACGATCTCGAAGCGGATCGACCGCCTCCATGATCTGATCGAGCTGAAGGAGGACGGCAAGCTCGACCTCCTGCCGACGAAGGAGCGGATGACGATGGAGGCCGAGCTCGAGCGGCTCACCTACAACCTCGGCGGGGTCCGCGACATGAAGCGGCTGCCGCAGGCGGTCCTGATCATCGACCTGAAGACCGAGGAGATCGCGTTGCGCGAGGCCGAGCGCCTGCGGATCCCGATCATCGCCCTGGTCGACACCAACGTCGACCCGGTCCCGGTCGACTATCCGATCCCAGGCAACGACGACGCGATCCGTTCCTGCGAGCTCGTCATCCGCACGATCGGCGAGGCGGTGCTGGAATCGGCGACCGCCTACCGCGAGGCGGAGGCGAAGCGCCGGGCCGAGGAGGAGGAGCGGCGCCGAGCCGAGGAGGAGCGGGCGCGCCGCGAGGCGGAGGAGCGAGCCCGGCGCGAGGCCGAGGCGGCGGCGGCGGCCGAGGC
>JBKPNB010000232.1:0-14617 GCA_046732395.1 Actinomycetota bacterium
CGACCACCTTCAGCCGCGGCGACAGGCGTAGGGCGGCGAACGCGCGCCGGGACGCCGCTGGACTCGAGGGGCGGCGAAACCTCGGAGGGTGTCGCGTGTTTTACCTGGGGTGGCCGGTCGGGAGGGGAGGAAGCAGCTCAGCATCGACGCCGTGAATCGGATTTCGACGATCTTTGCCGCGGGCCAGCGGGAGAGCCCGGCTCGCAGGGCGGCCGTGGCGCTCGGATGCGCGCTCGCCTGCGGCGCCGTGCTCGCTGCCGCTTCGCCGGCCCTCGCGGGGAAGGCGAAGACGACGCGGGTGAGCGTGACCTCGAGCGGCGCCCAGGCAAACCGCCCCCTGGTCGCGGACAGCTTCGATCCCTCGATCTCCGCCGACGGGCGCTTGGTCGCCTTCGAGTCCTTTGCCTCAGACCTGGCCCCCGGCGATACGAACGGCCTCCTCGACGTCTTCGTCCACGACCCGAGGACCGGCGAGACCAGGCGGGTGACCACCAGCGGCGGATATTTCGTTACCGGCGTCCTCGCTACCTCGATCTCCGCCGACGGGCGCCTCGTCGCGGAGACAAACGGCTCCGACGTCTTCGTCCACGACCTGAGGACCGGCGAGACGAAGCTCGTGAGCGTCAGCTCGAGCGGGGCCGAGGCGAACCGCCCATGCCTCTATCCATCGATCTCCGCCGACGGGCGCTCCGTCGCCTTCCAGTCCGACGCCTCGAACCTGGTCCCGGGCGATAGGAACGGCCAGCGCGATGTCTTCGTCCACGATCTGAGGACGGGCAAGACCAGGCGGGTGAGCCTCAGCTCGAGCGGCGCCCAGGCAAACGGCGTGGGGAACCACGCGAGCTTCCATCCATCGATCTCCGCCGACGGGCGCCTCGTCGCCTTCGACTCCTACGCTTCGAACCTGGTCCCCCACGATACGAACGGCCGTCGCGACGTCTTCGTCCACGACCTAAGGACGGGCAAGACCAGGCGGGTGAGCGTCAGCTCGCGCGGCCGGCAGGGGAACGGGACAAGCCGCTATCCATCGATCTCCGCCGACGGGCGCTTCGTCGCCTTCGAGTCCCATGCCTCGAACCTGGTCGCCGGCGATACGAACCACGCCGACGACATCTTCGACCGCAACCTGAGGACCGGCAAGACGAGGCGGGTGAGCGTCAGCTCGAGCGGCCGGCAGGGAAACAAGACAAGCGGCGCCGTCTACCACGGCAACAGAAACCGCCCCATCTCGATCTCCGCCCACGGCCACATCGTCGCCTTCAACTCCCACGCCACGAACCTGGTCCGCCACGATACGAACCACAGCTTCGACGTCTTCGCCCACGACGTGAGGACCGGCGAGACGAGGCGGGTGAGCGTCAGCTCGAGCGGGCGGCAGGGCAACCGGAATAGCGGCGCCGTCTCGATCTCCGCCGACGGTCGCTTCGTCGCCTTCGACTCCGCCGCCTCGAACCTCGTCCCCGGCGATACGAACAACGACTGGGATGTCTTCCGACGCGGCCCGCTGCGCTGGCGCTAGCCCGGGCAGCGGGACGATGCCCGTCAGCGCTTGCGCCGGCTCGGAACGCGCCTCAGCCCCCGATCCGGACCTTCGCGGTGCCCCATCGCCGCCCTGAGCGCGCCACAAATACCCGTCGCCTCGTGAGGGCGCGTCGGGAAACCACCGTGGGATCGCCGGGGCGCGGGTTTCCACGAGGCCCACGATCGGTGCTTCCTCCCGGTGGCGTTCGGGTGCTCGAGCTTCAAGCTTCGCGACGAGGCCGTGCCCGGGACCTTCGTCCCGGCGAACCTCGGGAGTTGATTGCGATGCAGATCTTTAGGGACGCGCTGCGCTTCGCCGCCGGCGCGGTGACGACCACGCCGCGAAGCGGAAGTTCAAGATCAAGAGGTAGTTCTCGCTCGCCGACGAATCCGAGCGCGTCTCGTCAGGTTTGGAGCTTCGCGGCCCAGCATCGTCTGGTTCGTTCGTCGAGCTATGCGCGCGTTGCGCGGCTAGGGCGGCCGGCCTCGGGTCAAAAACGCGGCCGCCCCCCCGAAGGAGTGATCTAGCTTCCCCCTTCGGCTCAGTCGGGTGCTCAGCAGCGCCGCATCGAGCGTGCGCGTGGAGCCGTCCCCGGTCGCGGTGATCCGACCCCGGGCGTCGACGGTCATCGCGCACGGGGCAGGTACGGGGCTGGGGCCGGCAGGTCTCGTGGGTTGAGGGGCGCCCGGCGCTAGCGACGCGGACTCGGCGAACCCTTGGTACCGACCCATCTTAACGGCGCGGCTGCCCGATGGGAGGCTAGTAGCCGAGCCCAGAGCGCGACCGATTCTTCAAGGAGATGCTGGCAGTGATGAGTGTCGCGGCGGCGCTCAAACGCGCCGCCGTTCCGGATTAGGAGGCAGGAATGGCGTCCATAGGCCACGACCAGTGCAACTGCCGCACCCTTTGCCCGGGCGCCGTGGAATGCGCGCTCGTCTGGATCTATGACTCGGGCGAGTGCCACGGGTACTGCGAGACCAAAGTCCCCGCGGCAACGCGGGATCACGGGGACGCGGTGGTGGCGAAGGTCGCACTCGACAGTCGGATCGACTTGGACGTGCGCGGCGGGTCCTTAGGGAGCGTGGGGAGGCTGATCGCCAGGGTCACGGAGGCCCAAATCTTCGTGCCCGCCGATCGGATCGACGAGCAGAGGACGCTTTACCTGAGTGACGTGTCGCTCGAGACCGTTGTCCGCGAACTCGATCTGATGGCTCTCGTCCGTCCGCCTGACAACCCGCCGAGAAGCTCGAGTCCGCCGGGCGCCGAGTGATGCATATCCTGGCTCGCGATTCTGCGATGGCCGGCCGGCTGCTCGAAGGCCGTACAGCGTGCTGCCGCTTCGCAGCCCTCATCGTGGTGCTCGCCGTTGGCGGTGGGGCCGTTGCAATCAGCGGGTGTGGGGCGGGCAACGACATCCACTCCGCCGTCAAGGGGGGCAAGAGGGCCGCGTAGCGCGCGGCCGGCGAGGCGAAGAGGGCAGCCCAGAAGGCGGTGAACGCTGCCAAAGGCGCTGCGAGGAAAGTTGGCGCGGGGGCGAAGGAGGCCGTCCCGACGGCGAAGAAGGCCGCCGAGGAAGCCGCCAGAGAAGCGGTCCCATTCGTGCGCATACACGAGGGGCGAGACAAAACAAAGTGAGGGGGGGCCGGTTCGCGGTCGGCGGACGGCCCCCGGACCGATCGCTCGCCTCAGTCCTCGCTGGACCTCAGTGGCTCGGCCGTCGCCCGTTCCCAGGCCGAATCCTGATATCGGATCATCGCGATCATCGTGGGAAGCGCGACCAGCGTGCCTGCGATCACCGCGGCGGCCAGCGAATGATCGAAGATCAGGATCGCCGCCAGGGCCGCGGTCGAGCCAGCGAGCACCGCCGTGATCACCGCGACCATGCCGGCGACCGTCCGGTATCCCTGCCAGCGATCGCCGGGTACTCGCTGCATGAGAAGCCGCTCCGCGGGCGGGACGCTCAGAAGGTACGGAGCGATCTCCGGCGCGTGCTCGAAGTAGTAGCCGCGCAGCAGAGCGATCCGGCGCGCGTACTCGGTGTCCTCGATCGAGGACTGCAGCGCCCGCTCGAAGGTGACAAACCCGAGGAAGGCCAGGGTCGGGAGCAGAACCAAGCCGAACCCGTAGAAGGCGGCTCCCAAGCGGCTCGCGGTCGCCACCAGGCCCAGGGCGACGAGGCCGCCGGAAACCGCCGCGAGGAACATGTTCGCCCGGCCGGTCGATTCGGCGATCGTCGAAGCGCGGGCGCCCTGGAGCACGAAGTGCTCCGTGGTCAGGAACGTGACCGCGGTGGAGCGCGGATCGGCCTCGTCGGTGCTGCGCGGGTCGCTGTCGGTCGCGGCTACCCCTCCTCCTCGGCGGCCCAGGTGGCCGGGAGCTTATCGTCGCAACCGTCGACTGCCCGGAGGACAGCGGGCTCAGCCCGTCGCGCCTCGTTCCGGTGTCGCGCAGCTACCGTGCATCGGCGAAGCCGAGACCGAAAGGGGCGCAGCGATGGGAAACCCAGTCGTACATTTCGAGATCACAGGGAGGGATCCGGACGGGTTGCGGCGCTTCTATGGCGGACTGTTCGAATGGGATTTCGACACCAGCGCTCCCGTCGCGCCGGTGATCTCAGAACCGGGCAACTACGGCTTCGTCGACCGCAACACGACCAGCGATGGGACGGGGATCCCGGGCGGGGTTGGCGGGGGCACGAACTACGGCGGCCACGCGATCTTCTACGTCGGCGTCCCGGACGTCGAGGCTGCGCTCCAGAAAGCGGAGGGCCTCGGTGGCAGGCGAGTGATCGGCCCCGAAGTGAACGAGGGAGCGGGACTCGCCATCGGGCACTTCACCGACCCCGAGGGCCACTTGATCGGAGTCGCGGGCCCGGCGTAGACCGCTTCCCCTTGTGGCTGGACGAGGTCGAGCGGACGCTGGCGTCGCGGCCGGGGGTCGATCTGGACGGCGCTCGTTCGTCCTAGATGTGAGAACTACTTCCCCTAGGGAAGGACCACACGTGAATACCAGTCCCGATATCCGGAGGTGCTCATGCGCGTGCTTGTGACGGGTGGATCGGGCGTCCTGGGCAGTGTCTCGATTCCCCTTCTGCGCGACGCTGGGCACACCGTCGACGCCCCCGCCAGGACCGAGCTGGACCTCTTCGACCCCGAGGCCGTCGCGGTCGCGGTCGCCGACAAGGACGCGATCCTGCATCTCGCCACCCGGATCCCGCCGCCCGAACGCCTGGCCGATCGCGAAGCCTGGCGCGACACCGATCGCCTCCGCGCCGAGGCGACGCCGATCCTCGTCGACGCGGCGCTGGCGGCGTCGGTCGAGTGGTTTCTGTTTCCGAGCATCGCGTTCGTCTATCCCGAGACCGGGGAGGCCGACGAGTCGACGCCGGTGGCGGACGCGGTGCCCGAGATACTGCTCTCGGCGCTGGAGGCGGAGCGCCACGTCGCCCGGTTTGACGGCAACGGCAGGCGCGGCGTCGTGCTGCGCTTGGGCGTCCTCTACGGGCCAAGCATCGGAAAGGAGATGCCCGCCGAGCGCTGGGCTGCCTACGGCGCCACGCTGAGGATCGAGGATGCCGGCCGCGCGATCGCCGCCGCCACCGAGATCCCCGGCGGCGTCTACAACGTCGTCAGCGACGGCGAGCGGATCTCGAACGAGCGCTTCAAGGACACCGCGAGCTGGCGGCCCGAGTTCTGACCTTTCGAATCACTGCTGTCGGGGCCCGTCGAAGGGTGGCCACTTCCGCCGATCACAAGAGACGCACCCCAGACGGGGTGGCCGCCTGCGCAGGCGAGCCGTAGGCGAGGCGACCTTCGAGGGGAGTGGTAGCGTCGGTTTGACTCGGAGAGCGGTTGATCGTGGCCACGACCACGAGACCACAAGCCGAAACCTCGCCTCGCACCGGCGCGCGCGCGTACGACGCCTTCGTTTCCTATAGCCACGCGGCCGACGGTCGTTTGGCTCCCGCCGTCCAGCGCGCCCTTCAGTCGCTTTCCAAGCCGTGGTACCGGCGGCGGGCGCTGCGCGTCTTTCGCGACCAGACCAGCCTCTCCGCCTCGCCGGAGCTTTGGTCGGCGATCGAGGAGACGCTCTCTCAATCGCGTTTTTTCGTGCTCATGGCATCGCCCGAGGCGGCGGCCTCGCACTGGGTCGACCAGGAGGTTCGCTGGTGGCGAGCGAACAGGAGCCACGACACCGTTCTGATTGCCCTCACCGGGGGCGAGCTCAGGTGGGATGAGGGCCGAGGGGACTTCGATGCAACGTCCCCGGTACCGCCCGGCCTGCAGGGTTGGTTTCGAAGCGAGCCGCTATGGGTCGATCTGCGCTGGGCGCGAGAGGACCGAGACGTCTCGATGCACAATCCGCGGTTTCGCGACAGCGTGGGTGATTTGGCAGCACCGGTGCACGGCGTGCCGAAGGACGAGCTGATCGGGGAGGACATCAGCCAGCACCGTCGGACGCTGCGACTCGCTCGAGGCGCCGTGGCCCTCCTCCTGTTGCTGCTGACAGTGGCGATTGTCGGCGGGATCGTGGCGCTGGTCCAGCGCAACGAGGCCATTCAGCAGAAGCGGCTCGCCCAGTCGCAGGCACTGGTGGCGAGCGCCCGCGGGGCGCTTGGCGCGGACCCTACGCTCAGCATTCGGCTTGCTGCCGAGGCGGTGCAGATCGCCGACACGCCCGCGGCCGACGGCATGCTGCGGGACGCCGAGACGCAGGTCGGCCATCGCACGTTGCTTGCTGCTCACAAAGACGCGTTGCGGGACGCGGCCTTCAGCCCCGACGGCAAGCGGGTGGTGACCGCGAGCGACGACGGTACCGCGCGGATCTGGAACGCCGAGAGCGGCGCGCCGCTGGAGACGCTACGACCACACCAAGGGAACCTCGAGAGCGCCGCCTTCAGCCCCGACGGCGAGCGGGTCGTGACCGCGGGCAATGATGGGACGGTGCGGATCTGGGACGCCAACAGCGGCGCGCAGCGGGCGACCCTCCGGGATCCCAATCAAACGAGCAGCCGGAGGGGCATCGTCGGGGCCCCCGCCTTCAGCGCCGACGGCGCGCGTGTGCTGACCGCGACCGAAGACGGGAACGCGCGGATGTGGGACGCCGGCAGCGGCGCCTTGCTCAAGACCATCCGGGGGCCGGGAAACGCCGTCTCGTCCGCCGATTTCAGCCGGAACGGCGAACGTGTACTGACCGGAGGCCTCGACGGGACGTTGCGGATTTGGAACGCCGAGACCGGCGCGCCGCTGGCGACCCTCCGGGGACCCGACAGCGTTTTCGCGATCGCTGCCGTCAGCCCCGACGGCGAGCGGGTGGTGACCGCGACCGGCCGGACCGCGCGGATCTGGAACTCCGAGACCGGCGCGCAGCTGGCGATCCTCCGGGGTCATAAAGGCGCGGTCTTGGACGTCGCCTTCAGCCCCGACGGCGAGCGGGTGGTGACCGCGAGCGATGACGATACGGCGCGGATCTGGGACGCCGGGACCGGCGCGCCGCTAAGGACCCTGCGCGGGCATCAAGACTTCGTCTACAACGCCGCGTTCAGCCCCGACGGCGAGCGGGTGGTGACCGCGAGCGGCGATCGTACGGCGCGGATCTGGGACGCCGAGAGCGACGCTCCGCTCGTCACGCTCCGGGGGCATCGAGACCGGGTCTCGAGCGCCGCCTTCAGCCCCGATGGCGAGCGGGTCGTGACAGGAAGCTGGGACGGCACTGCGCGGATCTGGGACGCCAACGGCGGTGCACCGCTGGAGACCCTGCGCATCGGGCATCAAGAGTTCGTCTACAACGCCGCCTTCAGCCCCGACGGCGAGCGCGTGGTGACCGCGAGCGGCGATCGTACGGCGCGGATCTGGGACGCCGGGACCGGCGCGCCGCTCGTAACCCTTCGCGGGCATCGAGACGCGGTCTTAAGCGCCGCCTTCAGCCCCGACGGCGAGCGGGTCGTGACCGCGAGCAGCGATCGGACGGCGCGGATCTGGAACGCCGAGACCGGCGCATCGCTCGTGACCCTCCGGGGGCATCGAGCCACGGTCTGGAGCGCCGCCTTCAGCCCCGACGGCGAGCGGGTGGTGACCGCGAGCGACCAAGCGCGAATCTGGGACGCGGAGGGCGGAGTGACCGGCATCGGAGTCGCCGGGGCGCTCACGACCCTCCGGGGCCATGACGAGGTCGTCGCCACCGCCGCGTTCAGCCCCGACGGAGGCCGCGTGGTGACCGCGAGCAGCGACCAAACGGCGCGGATCTGGAACGCCGAGACCGGCGCGCCGCTGGAGACCCTGCGTGGGCACCGAGACTGGGTCTCGAGCGCCGCCTTCAGCCCCGACGGCGAGTTGGTGATTACGGCGAGCCACGACCGGACGGCGCGGATCTGGGACGCCGAGACCGGCGCGCCACTCCAGACCTTGCGACCGCAACAAGGGGGGCTCTCGAGCGCCGCGTTCAGCCCCGACGGCGAGAGGATTGTGACCGCGGGCAGTGATGGGACGGCACGGATCTGGAAGTGCGGCGCGGCCTGTGAGCCGCCGTCGGCATTGCTCGACTCGGCGCAGCAGCTCGCGGGGAGTCTTAGCACCGCCGAACGAGCCGGATACCTGCCGGAGTAACAAGGGCGTCGTCTTCGAGGATCGGCTCCGAGTCAGACGCGCCCCACCGCTGAGATCCCACGCCGCGCAACGCACAGGAGCTCGCGCTAGGCGTCTCGGACGACCTCGTAGGCGAGGAAGGCGATGCCGTCAGCGGTCTCGGCGCCGACCAGGCGCATGGGCGTCTGGTCGCTGATCTCCTCGAAGAGGCGCTCGCCGGCGCCGAGGGCGACCGGAAAGACCGTCAGCCGCAGCTCGTCGGCGAGGCCGTGCTCGATCAGGGTGCGCACGAGCTGAATGCTGCCGATGACGACGATTTCCCCGTCCACCTCGCGCTTCAGCTTCGAGACCGCGTCCACCACGTCGCCCTTCAGCACCGTCGAGTTGTTCCAGTCGGGATCTTCGAGGGTCGACGACACGACGTACTTGGGCAGGCTGTTCAGCCTGTCGGCCAACTCGCCGCCCCGAGACGGCCACCGCGCGGCGAAGAATTCGTAGCCGCCCCGACCGAGGAGTAGGGCCTCGGCGCCGAGCGCGTCATCGAGCGCGGCCGTGGCGACCGCTGGGCGATCGCTGATGTGGCCGACCCAGCCGCCGTGCTCGAAGCCCTCGTCACCGGAAGGGTCCTGGACGACACCGTCGAGCGTCATGTTCTCGGTGATGACGATCTTTCCCATTTTCGCTGCTCCTTTCGCTGGCCTCGTTGTCCTGCTGCTTGACGAAACACCGGGCGGGAGGGGAACTCAGCGATGAATTCGCGGCCCGAATGGTGTTGCCGCATCGACGGCCGCAAGAGGAAGAGGACGTGCGAGGATCCCGCGGTGGCCGCGGGAACGCTCAGTCGCGCTCGACTGGGAGACGAGGACGCGTTCCGCGCGCTGACCGACCCCTACCGCCGCGAACTCCTCGTTCACTGCTACCGGATCGTGGGCTCGATCCAGGACGCGGAGGACGTGGTCCAGGAGACGCTGTTGGCGGCCTGGCGCGGGCTCGACGGCTACGAGGAGCGGGACTCGCTCCGCGCCTGGCTCTACCGCATCGCGACCAACCGCTGCCTGAACGCGCTCCGCGACAGCCGGCGCCGCCGACGTGAGCCGGCGCCGCTCCCGTTCGAGGTTCCCGAGCCCACTCGCCGAGGGGAGCCGCTGTGGCTCGAGCCGTACCCCGATGCGCTGCTCGAGGGGGTCGCCGAGACCGCGCCCGGGCCGGAGGCGCGCTACGAGATGAAGGAAGCGGTAACCCTGGCGTTCGTCGCGGCCTTGCAGCAGCTTCCACCTCGGCAGCGGGCGGTCCTCGTGCTGCGCGACGTGCTCGGCTTCCGCGCGGCGGAGGTGGCGGAGATGCTCGAAAGCAGCGAGGTCTCGGTCAACAGCGCCCTGCAGCGGGCGCGGGCGGCGCAGGAGGCCCGGGTTCGCGCCGACCCCGAACGGATGCGCCTACCGCGATCGCCACGCGAGCGCGAACTCGCCGGCCGGTTCGCCGACGCGGTGGAGAGCGGCGATGTCGACGGGATGGTCTCGCTCCTCACCGAAGACGCACTGCTGACGATGCCGCCGCTGCCGCTCGAGTACCAGGGAGGGGACGCGATCGCCACGTTCCTCAGCTACCGGGAGGAAGCGCGCGGGACGCCGCTGCGAGTCGTGCCGACCCGGGCCAACAGCCAGCCGGCTTTCGGCTGCTACACGCCGGAGGACGCTGGGATCGCCCGGCCCGCGGGGCTGTTCGTTCTGACCCTTGAGGATGACGCCGTCGCGGCGATCACCTGGTTCGCCGACGCCGCTTTGTTCGAGCTGTTCGGGCTTCCAGCGACGCTGCGCTCGTAGCTAGACACGCGCCTCCGCGGCGCCCATCGTCCGCACCGGGGCCGGCATCAGCGCCGCGCCGGCGATCACGAACGAGAACGCGGCGACGCGGGCGATGATCGCCAGCGTGTCGACTCCGATCGTCTCCCGGAAGACGAGGACGCCGCCGACGATGGCGGTGAGGTTGGCCGCAACCGAGGTGATCGCGATCACGCCCATGCCGGGGCCGATCTGGAGCGCACGCGCCGCGGAATAGAAGGCCGCCAATCCCGCGAGCGCCGCGACCGCGGCCCAGGGACTGATCAGCGCCAGGATCCCCCCGTGCGCTGCGTCGGTTAGGTACTTCACCGCGACGTCGGCGACCCCGTAGAGCGTCCCCGCCGCAGCAGCGAGAAAGAGCCCCTGCCTGGCCCGCAGCATCCGGTGCCGACTCGAGCCGGCGATCAGCGCGATCGCGGCGACGAACGCCCCACCCTCGAGGGCGATCAGGGCCGCCAGGGCGTGGCGGTCCTCGCCGCCCGGGTCCGGCCCACGGGTGAGCGCGATGACGATGAGACCCGCCGCGACCGCGACGACGCCGAGCCATTGCCGAGGCCCCAGCTCGAAGCCGAAGCAGCGCTCCGCGATGACGGCAAGGAACACGAGTCCGCCGGCGAAGACGGCCTGAACGACCGACAACGGCGCCAGCGCAAGGGCGCCGACGTGGCATGCCCAGGCGAGCGCGGCGAGGCCGAGGCCGATCGCAAACCAGCGCGAGCGCAGGAGCCCGACGGCGCTGCCCAGCGGATGACGAAAGTCGACGGGGGCTGCCGCGGTCGCCCCTCGGTGCTCGAGGAGGAAGGCGACGCTCGTCACCGCCGCACCGGTGACGGCAAGGGAGAGTCCGACGAGCATCCGGGACTACTACCCCGTCCCGGCGTATTCAGCGCCTACTGGCCGGCTAGACGAAAGAGGGGCTTGCCATCCTCGCCGGCGCGAACCTTCTCGACCCGCCCCGACTTGCGAGCTGCCCTGAAGCCCTCCTTGATCTCGCGCGGCTTGACGCCGAGCTCATTGGCGAGGTCGGCGCGGGTGAACTCCTCCTGATCGAGCTCGTCGGCGGTCTCGATGATCCGCTCGGCTGTGATCGCTTCCATATCGTGTACCTCTCTTCGAGTCGGGAATCCGGCTACGCGGCGCCGACGTCGACGGCCCGGGGGCCCTTATCGCCGGCCTCGGCCGTGTAAGTGACCTTCTTACCCTCGGTGAGCGGGCGTAGTCCGATGCCGACGAGGGCGGTGTGGTGGACGAAGAGCTCCTTCGCGCCATCGTCCGGGGTGATGAATCCGAACCCCTTCTCCTCGCTGAACCACTTGACGGTTCCGGTGGGCATTGGTCCTCCTTAGACGGTGCTGCGGACCGCGGAGGCGTAAGAACCGAGAACGGGGAACGCTGGCACGTATTCGACCGGGTCGCCCCGGTCCCTGGCCGAATCCACGTTAGCAATCGCCCCTAAAGAAGCCGTGCAACCGCGTCTGCAAAAAGACGCGGGGGTTGACTTCCGTCGTTCGGCGTTGATAGGTTCGCGCTCGTGGCGGCTCGGATCTCCGGCAGGGTGAAGGTGATCGCGCTCCTCGGCGCGCTCGCCGCCGCGCTGGCGCTGACCCTTGCGCTCTCTCGGGACGAGGCGGCGGCGGCCGGCGCCAACTGTCCGACGTTCCGCGTCCTCCACAACGACCGCATCGGGCGCGCGGTCCTGCCGGCGGGGCGCTATAACGTCCACCTCACGCGGGGCTCGAAGCTCAGCTGCGCCAAGGCCTCGTCGCTGTTCGCGCGCTTCCTCCAGGACTTCGACGGGAACATCGCGCCTTGGCGCGTCGTCCCGAAGGGCGCGGGCAAGGCGCGGTTCGTGAAGCCCGGCAACCGCGGCTTCGCCGTTGCCCGCTCGGGCGGCGGCGGTGGGGGCCACAACCGGCGCCTCGGCCACCTCTGCCCCGGAACCTTCCACGTCCTCCACAACGACCGGATCGGGCCGCTTTTCTTCCCGGCCGGGATCTACCAGATCTACATCCCGAACCACTCGCTCGTTCCCTGCAAGGGCGCCTCGAAGCACTTCGCACACTTCCTCGCGTTCCCGTCGGGCGTGCTGCCCGGCAACTGGCAGATGAAGTCGAACCGCGCGGTCTTCTTCCTGAAGCACCGGCCGGCGAAGCGCCGGTTCCGGGTCGATCCCGGGACCTGAGCGGCCCGCGCACTTAGCCGATTCCTTAGCCCGGGCCCTTAGCCTTGGGACATGCTCCTCGCGCTGGCGATCGTCGCCGCGTTTCTCCTGCTGCCGGCGCCATGGGGGATCGGGGTGGTGGTGTTCGCGGCGGCCGTCGAGATCTTCGAGATCGCGCTTTGGCGGCGGCTCCTGCGCTACCGGGTGCGGACGGGGGCCGAGGCGCTGGTCGGGATGAGCGCCGAGGTCGTCGAGGAATGCGCCCCCCGCGGTCGGGTCCGCCTCCGCGGCGAGCTCTGGAACGCGAGCTCGAGTGAGCCGGCTGCGGTCGGGGAGACGGTGGTGGTGCGGCGCGTCGACGGCCTCCGGCTCGAGGTCGCCCCGGCAACGGAAAAGGGCCCCTGAAACAGGGGCCCTTTGTTCCGAAAGGACGTTCCGCCAGCGAAAATCCCGCCGCTGGCCCGTCGGTCCTTCAAGCTTTTCGCCGCCTATCGGCGGACGCACGTACTAACTTAACACTTTTCAGGGCGGCAAGTTACGGTTGCCTTCCTCCGCAATTTGCGGGGAGTTCAGGCGCCGCTTGCGCTCGCCGTCCCGTGCGGGCTTTACTACCCCGATCGGGTGGGCGCCAGTCCTCGCCGGCCGCCCTCTAGGATGCCGCGCGTGCGCTACCTGATCACCGGCGGCTCCGGCTACATCGGCACCCGCCTGATCGAGATCCTCGGCGAGCGGGAGGCGACCGAGCGCATCATCAACGTCGACGTGCGGCCGCCGAGCCGCCCCGGGGCGAAGTCGGAGTTCGTCCGCGCCGACGTCCGCGACGCGGCCGCGGTCGGGCGGCTGCTGGAGGGCGAGAAGGTCGACGCCCTCGTCCACCTGGCCTTCATCCTCAACCCGATCCGCGACGAGGCGCGGATGTACGACGTCGACGTCAACGGCACCGATGCGGTGCTGCGGGCGGCGGCGGCCGCCGGCACGGAGCAGGTCCTGGTCGCCTCGTCGGCGACTGCCTACGGCGCCTTCCCCGACAACCCCAAGCCGATCGCCGAGGACTGGCCGATCCGCGGCCAGCCCGACTTCTCCTACGCCCGGCACAAGGCCGAGGCGGACCGCATCTGCCAGCTCTGGGCGGCGACCCATCCCGATCGGGTGATGACGATCGTCCGCCCGTGCATCGTCTTCGGCCCCACCGTCGACAACTACATCTCGCGGAGCTGGCAGAACTCGACCTTCCTGCCCATCATCGACGGGGTCGACGAGGAGTACCAGCTCGTCCACGAGGACGACCTCGTCGCGGCGCTGATCGGCCTCCTCGACGCCAAGGCGGCGGGCGCGTTCAACGTCGCCGCCGACGGGACGCTCACCTGGCGCGAGTCGGCGGAGATGATCGGCACGAGGACGCGGACGATGTCGATGCGCGCTGTGCGGCGCCTCTACGGAGCCGCGTGGAGCCTCCACGTCCCGCGGGTCGAGGCCCCGCCCGGCAACCTCAACTTCATCCGCTATCCGTGGGTGGTCTCGAACGAGAAGCTGAAGGCCGCGATCGGCTGGCAGCCCTCGGCGGACAGCCGCGAGGTCTTCGTCGAGACGATGTACGCGAAGGGGCTCGTCGCGACCCCGCCGCCGCGCCGGGAGCCAGCGCCCGCCGCCTAGCCGGCCCGATCGGGGAAGAGCCGCGCGAGCCCCGCCGTGCTCGCCTCGGCGACGCCGCGCTCCGTGATCAGGCCGGTGACGAGTTCGGCGGGCGTGACGTCGAAGCCCCAGTTGGCGGCCGCGGCGCCGTCGGGGACGAGGCGCACCGACTCCACCCGGCCGCTGGCGGCGACGCCGGCCACCTCGGTGACCTCGGCCGGGTCGCGCTCCTCGATCGGGACCCCGGCGACGCCGTCGGCGATCCTCCAGTCGATGCTCGGCGACGGCGCGGCGACGTAGAACGGAACGCCGTTCGCCCGCGCCGCGAGCGCCTTCAGGTAGGTGCCGATCTTGTTGCAGACGTCGCCGCTCGCGGTCGTCCGGTCGGTGCCGACCAGGACGAGGTCGACGAGCCCGCGCTGCATCAGGTGCCCGCCGGCGCTGTCGACGACGACCGTGTAGGGGATTCCCATCTGGGCGAGCTCCCAGGCGGTGAGCCCGGCGCCCTGGTTGCGAGGGCGTGTCTCGTCGACCCAGACGTGGACCGCGACGCCGCGCTCGACCGCCTCGTAGACGCCGGCCAGCGCCGTCCCCCGGTCGACCGTCGCGAGCCAGCCGGCATTGCAGTGGGTGAGAACATCGACGGGCCGCCCGCCGCCGCCCGCCGCCCAGCGGCTCTCGATGAGCGCAGCGCCGTGCTCGCCGATCGCCCGGTTGATCGCCACGTCTTCGTCGCAGATCCGCGCGGCCTCGGCGTAGGCGGCCTCGACCCGGCGCGGCGCCGGCTGCGGGAGGACGGCGTCCATCACCCGATCGAGCGCCCAGACGAGGTTGGCGCCGGTCGGGCGGGCCGCGGCGAGCAGGCGGTGGGCGCGCT
>JBKPNB010000233.1:0-6412 GCA_046732395.1 Actinomycetota bacterium
GGCGCGCCCGTCGAGGGCCAGCGTAACCGCGCGAGCGGAGCTCGCCTCAACCGATTGCGCCACGAGTCCCGCGCGCTCGCAGACGTCGAGGGCGCGCGCCAGCTCGACCTCGGCCCCCGCGTAGTCCTCGCGCTGGCGGAGCGCCGCCGCGCGCGCGAAGATCGCCTGGAAGGCGACCTCCGAGCGCCCGACCTGCTCGGCGAGCGCCGCCGCCTCGCGGAGCGCCGAGGTTGCGCCGTCGAAGTCGCCCTCGCGCCAGCGCTGCCAGCCCTCCATCAGGGCCGGGAAGCAGAGCTTGCCGGTCAGGCCCTCGCGCTCGGCCAGCGTCCGCGACGCCTTCGCCTCGCGCTCGACCGCCGGCCAGTCGCCGCGGTAGACGGCGAGCTGCCCGAGCGCGCCGTGGAGCTCGACCTGCGAGGGCAGGTCGCCGGTCCTCTCGGCCAGGGTCAGCGCCTCGCGGTAGGCGGAGCCGGCGCCCTCGTAGTCGGCCTCGGAGACCTCACGGTGGTAGCCGAGAGTGAGCAGCGCCCGCACCGCCTCGGCCGGATCGGACTCCCGGGCGAGCTCGACCGAGCGCTCGAGGTTCTGACGGGCGCGCTCGGTGTCGCCGATGCGGCCGAAGACGCGGCCGAAGATGCCGTGGGCGCGGCTCGCGGCGGCGGCCTCGCCGAGCCGCTCGGCGAGGCGAAGCGCCTTCTCCGAGGCGTAGATGGCGAGCATGTTGTCCCCGGTGTGCATGTAGAGCGAGGCGGCCTCCTCGTAGAGGCGGACGAGCTCGAGGCACGGCGGTCCGTCCTTGAGGAGGTCGATGCCGCGCTGGTAGTGCTCGATCGAGCCCTCGCGGTCGCCCTTGTGCCAGAGCGCGGCGCCGATCTTGCGGTGGAGGTCGCCGACCCGCGCCAGGTCCTCCTCGCCGCGGTGGTGGTCGAGGCACTGCTCCCAGAGCTCGACGGCGCGGTCGACGCGCCCGAGGCGTAGGGCGACGTCGCCGAGCTGCTCGGCGATCCGGGCTCGCGTCGCCGGGTCGAGGCCGCGGCGGATCGAGAGCGCCATCTCGTAGTGGCCGAGCGCCTCGAGGTTCGAGTAGAGCGAGGCGGCGAGGGTGCCGGCGGTCTCGAGCGAGGCGATCGCCTGGCGCGAGAGCTCGTCGAGCTCGGTGGTCGGGAAGCTCGCGTCCTCGCCGAGGATCGCCGCCCGCCCGTAGTGCTCGGCGACCATCGCCGCCACCGCCTCCCAGCGGTCGGCCGCGCGGTCGGCTATGAACGCGCCGACCTCGGCGTGCTTGCGCGCCCGCACCGCCTTCGGCAGCGTCGAGTAGGCGACATCGCGAATCAGCACGTGCTTGAACGCGTACTCGCGCTCGCCGGCGAGGCGGCTGCCGGCAGTGGGGATGACCAGGTCCTTCTCCTGGAGCGAGCCGAGGACGTCCCCCAGGTCGAAGCCCCCGCCCTCGCCGAGGTGGCCGAGCGCCCCCTCCCAGAAGGTCTGGCCGACGACCGCGCCGTGCTGGATCACCCGCCGTTCCGCCGGGCTGAGCGCGTCGAGGCGCGCCGCCAGCACGGCGTGGACGGTCTCGGGGAGTGCCCCCGGCTCGCTCGCGTCCTCCTCCAGGATCCGGTTCACCATCTCCTCGGCGAACAGTGGGTTGCCGCCGGAGCGCTCGGCGATCTCCGCGATCAGGCCGGCGCCGCCGTTGCGGCCGGAGCCGTCGGGGAGCAGCTTGAGGACGAGCTCGCGGGCCTGGCTGCGGGCCAGCGGCTCGAGCGCGATCGTCGTCGCGTTGCGGCGGCCGCCACCCCAGGCCGGTCGGCGGTCGAGCAGCTCGTCGCGCGCCAGGCAGACGACGAGCAGCGGCCCACGTACCCAGCGCGCGAGGTACTCGATCAGGTCGAGCATCCCCTCATCGGCCCAGTGGATGTCCTCGATCGCGAGCACGATCGGACGCTGGCGGCTCGCGGCCTCGACCACCGAGCGAAGCGCCGAGAACATCCGGTCGCGCATCTGCTGCGGGTCCTCCTCGCCGGCGCCGTTGCCAGGCGTCTCGATGCCGAGCGGCCGGGCGATCGCCGCCGCGAGCCGCGCCGGCGGCTCCTCGGTCTCGGCGTCGGAGACCATGTCCTCGACCCCGCGGTGGAGCTTCGACCAGGCGGTCCCGGAGTCGTCGGTGTCGGCGATGTCGAACTGGCCGCGAACGATCTCGCCGAGCGCCCAGTAGGCGAGGCTCGCGCCGTAGGGCGGGCAGCGACCCTCGCGAATCGCGGGGCGCTCTGGCTGCTCGCCGAGGTGGCCGGCGAGCTCGCGCAGGAGGCGCGACTTGCCGACCCCCGCCTCGCCCATGATCGTCACCAGATGCGGGCGGGCCTCGCGGACGACGCGATCGAACAGGGACTGGAGCACCTCCGCCTCCTCGGCGCGACCGACGAGCGGTGTGGCCGACCGGCTCGCGCGGACGGTGGGGCCCGGGACGAGCACCCGTACCGCCTCCCACGCCGGCACCGGCTCCGACTTGCCCTTCAGGACCAGCGGCTCGAGCTCGTCGAACTCGATCGCCCGGCGGGTGAGGCGCCAGGTCGTCTCGCCGACGGTGACCGTCCCGGGCCGGGCCGCGGCCTGGAGCCGGGCGGCGACGTTGACCGCGTCGCCGATCACCGTGTACCCGTCGCCGAGGCGGCCGGCGAGGACCTCGCCGGAGTTGATCCCGACGCGCAGCAGGAAGCTCGCGTCGCCCTCGATTCGATCGTTGATCTCGCCCATCGCGGCCTGCATGGCGAGTCCGGCGCGGACCGCGCGCTCGGGATCGTCCTCGTGGGCGACCGGCGCCCCGAACACCGCCATCACGTTGTCCCCGATGTACTTGTCGACGGTCCCGCCGTAGCGGGCGACCTCGGAGCCGAGTCGCCGCAGCGCGCGCTCGACCATCGCCTTCACGGCCTCGGGATCCATCCGCTCGGCGACCGCCGTATAGCCCGAGAGATCGGCGAACAGCACCGTCGCGTTGCGGCGCTCCTCCGGCAGCGGCTGCTCGGCGGCGGCGGGGGCCGCCCGCGGCTCGGCCGGCGCCGCGCCGAGGGCGGTTCCGCATTCGATGCAGAACTTTGCCCCGGCGGGACTCTCGGCGCCGCAGTTGGGGCAGCGGGGGGAGAGGGCGGTCCCGCACGCCATGCAGAAGCGTGCGCGCTCGGGGTTCTCGGCGCCGCAGCTGGGGCAGATCCTCGCCTCCACGTGACCAACGATACGCGGCGGGGGTCCGCGATCCGGTGTGAGATCCCTCACGGAGGAGGCCGGAGAACTTCGCCGCGACGCCGGCCGCCTTCGGTACCCTGATCGGCCCACTCATCACCGAGGAGCTGCCTTGACCGGACCCAGTGCTCTGAGAACCCGCCTCGCGGCGATCGCCCTCGCCGTGCTGGTCCCCGCCACCGTCGCCGCCTGCGGCTCGAGCAGCTCGAGCTCGAACGCGGACCCGCAGCAGGTCCTCCACCAGACGTTCAGCAACCCGCAGTCGATCACCAGCGGCAAGCTCGCCCTCGACCTCTCGGCGAACGTCGAGGGCAGCCAATCGGGCAGCTTCAGCGCGTCGATCGACGGCCCGTTCCAGTCCTCGAGCGACAAGACGCAGTTCCCGCAGCTCGACCTCAGCGCCAAGGTCAGCGGCCAGGGCTCCGGCAGCCCGAGCATCAGCTTCGAGGGGGCGCTGATCGTGACGAAGCAGAACGCCTACGTCTCCTACCAGGGCACGAACTATCAGATCCCGACCGCGCTCTATGACCGGTTCAAGTCCGCCTACCAGCAGCAGGCGCAGCTCTCGCAGTCGTCGGGAGGGAGCTCGAGCGCGTCGTCGATCTTCACCCGGCTCGGGATCGATCCCTCGAAGTGGCTCACCAACGAGACGAACGAGGGGACGACCGACGTCGACGGCCAGTCGACCATCCACATCGCCGGCGACGCCGATGTCCGCCGGATCATCACCGACCTCAGCCATGTCGCCCAGTCGGTCCCGGGAGCCTCGTCGCAGGGCATCAGCCCCTCCGTCCTCGACCAAGTCGAGGGCGCGGTCAAAAACGCCCACATCGACATCTACTCGGGCGAGTCGGACCACCTGCTCCGCAAGCTCGCGGTGGCGCTCGACATCGCGCCACCGTCCGGCTCCGCGAGCGGCGTCTCGGACATCTCGCTCGACTTCTCGCTGACCCTCAGCGATGTCAACCAGCCGCAGACGATCAGCGCGCCGTCGAACCCGAAGCCGCTCTCCCAGCTGACCCAGCAGCTCGGCGGACTCGGCGCCCTCGGCGGGCTCGGGTCGAGCGGCGGCACGAGTGGCTCGACTCCGAGCCCGAGCGCGTCGAGCGGGGCGAACATCAAGGCGTACCGGAAGTGCATCCTGAGCGCCCAGGGCGACCCGCAGAAGATCAACAACTGCCTGGCGAAGCTCAAGTAGCGAGCGCCGCGGTCCCCGGGTAGGCGCGCGCAACCGACCGCTCACCGGGGTCCGGCTTGGTCCGGGCCCAGAGGCTTCCTCCTAGGCTTGCCGAATGTCGCGCCTCCGCGGCCCCTACCTGCTGACGCCGTTCATCCCGGTGGCGATCGCGCTGCGGCTCGCCGATGTCAGCGACGTGGCGGTGTTCGTCACCTCGGCGCTCGGGATCATCCCCACCGCGGCGCTCATGAGCCAGGCGACCCAGGAGCTCGCGGCGCGCGCGGGGCCCGGGATCGGCGGGCTCTTGAACGTCACCTTCGGCAACGCGCCGGAGCTGATCATCGCCCTGTTCGCGCTCGACGAGGGGCTCCAGGAGGTGGTCAAGGCGGCCCTCGTCGGCTCGATTATCGGCAACATCCTGCTCGTGCTCGGGGCCGCGATGCTGTTCGGCGGCATCGGGCGCGTGAAGCAGGTGTTCAGCGCGACGAGCGCATCGGCGCAGACGGCGATGCTGCTGCTCGCCGCCACCGGTCTCTCGATGCCGGCGGTGTTCGCGCTCGTCGACGGACAGGGCCTGCCGAGCCCCGGCGCCGTCCACATCGACTACGGATCCGACATCGAGAAGCTCTCGCTGGCGGTGGCGGCGGTGCTGGCCGTGACCTACACCGCGGGGCTCGTCTTCTCGCTGCACACCCACCGCGACCTCTTCAACCCCGACTACGAGGACGAGAACGCGGCCGGCTGGTCGGTTCGCAGGTCGGTGGCGATGCTGGCGCTCGCAGGCGCCGCCGTCGGGGTGATGTCGGAGATCCTGGTCGGGTCACTCACCGCCGCCTCGGAGTCGCTCGGCCTCTCGGAGTTCTTCATCGGCGTGATCATCGTCGCGATCGTCGGCAACGCCGCCGAGCACTGGGTGGCGGTCGCGGTGGCGATCAAGGACAAGATGGACCTGTCGGTCAACATCGCGATCGGGTCCAGCACCCAGGTGGCGCTGTTCGTGGCTCCGGTGCTGGTGATCGCCTCGTTCTTCATCGGCCCGTTCCCGATGCCGCTGGTCTTCAACGGCTTCGAGCTCGGCGCCGTCTTCCTCGCCGTCCTGATCGCGAACTACGTCACCAGCGAGGGCGAGTCGAACTGGTTCGAGGGCTTTCAGCTGCTCGCCGTCTACGCGATCCTCGGTATCGCCTTCTATTTCGCCTGAATAACTCCGGCGGCGTGCTGGTCTCCCGCTCGAATTGCTTGCCCGCGCCTACGGCGCGGGCTTTTTCTTCTGCTCCCCACTCCGCCGCCGCCGGGTTAGTGGCTCGGTTCGAGCTCGGCCAAGGCCGCGAGGACTTCCTCGTCGTGCGTCTTCGGCGAGACCTTCCCGAAGACGCAGGCGATGCGGCCGTCGGGGTCGATGATGAAGGTGGACCGGCTGACGCCCCAGTAGGTCTTCCCGTACATGCGGCGCTCGCTCCACGTCCCGTAGGCGTCGGCGACGGCATGGTCGGCGTCGGCGAGGAGCGGGAAGCGCAGGGAGTATCTGTCGGCGAACCCGGAGACTGCGGGGACCGGGTCGGGCGAGACGCCGATCACCGTCGCGCCGGCTGCCTCATAGTCGGCGGCGTGGTCGCGGACCCCGCACGCCTGGGTCGTGCACCCCGGCGTGTCGGCGCGGGGGTAGAAGTAGAGGACGACGGTTCGCCCGCGGTAGTCGGAGAGGGTGACCTCCTCGCCGTTCTGGTCGGGGAGGCTGAAGTCGGGGGCGATGTCGCCGGCCTCGAGCACGCGAAGGATGCTAGATAGCAGTATTCCCTCCACGTGGACGGGGAGACCATCGGCGACGGGAGAGAGAGCGCGCGGACGACCTCGCAGGAGAACCTCGAGGCGCTCCAGCGCGGCTACGCGCACTTCATCGCGACCGGGGATTTCCTCGAGAACGTCATCCACCCGGACTTCGTCTGGGACATGTCAACCTTTCGCGGCTGGCCCGAGCGCCAGACCTATCCCGGC
>JBKPNB010000234.1:0-8612 GCA_046732395.1 Actinomycetota bacterium
GGCATCGTCGCCCCAGATCCGGTAGCCGCGGCGGCTGAATCGATCGGCGACCGTCGACTTGCCCGTCGTGGATACGGCGCAGAAGGCAACGACGCCCGCCTCGGCACGGACGCCGCTCGCATGCAGCACCTCGTGACCGGCGAGCTGGACCGCCATCGGGAGGACCGTGCGCTCGTAGCCGGTGACGACGAGTTGGGGGGACGCCCGCCGATCCGGGATTGCTGTGACCTCGCCCTCCCCGGGGCGCAGCCGGTAGCTCGCGACCGCCGGGAGGTGCATCCAACGGTCTCCGTTCGCCCGTTGCGACCACGCGCAGACGTCCCCCCGAGCGTCGCGCCAGACATCGGCGCCGGCGTCACGTCTCGGCTCGGCGACCTCGGTCGTGGTCCCTGCGATCCGAAGCTTCAGGCGGTCTCCCCTGGGTCACCCGGACAGACGGGCACCTTGGAGCGCGCGGCCGATCGCCTCGATCGGACGCGCGCTAGAAGGCGCTAATTTAAGTGTGAAGCTTAGGCCTGGCCCGGTGGCTTGCGATTGTCGCCGGTGTCGTGGGTCACCGGAGTGAGCTTGCCGCCTCCGCCCTGGACGACCTCGCCGACATGGCCCACGTCCTCAAGCTTCATCGGCTCCCAGTCCCGCCTCTCGACCTTGTCCTCCATTAACCCTCCTCGCAATGTGTCTACAACCGGCAGCGTACCCACGCCTCGAGCGCGAGTATATCCCAGATTCGGTAGGAATATGCATTCTCCTCCGGAGCCCTCCTGTCGCTGAGCAGGCCGTCGACCAGCGCAGACGCGGCGGCGGCGTCGACGACGCCGAGCCCGGCGAGGGCGGTGGCGCCCCCCATTCTGCGCCACGCCATTCCTCCCTCACGCACGAACATCGTCCGCACCACCGCCGTCCCGGTGACCTTCCGCTGGCGCTCGAAGCCCAGCTCCGGAAACCGGCGCGCCAGCGTGCTGCGCACCAGCCCCTTCGACATGCCGCCTCGGTTCAGGATGTGGGGCGGCGTCCGGTAGAGAAAGGCGAGTAGATCGGCATCCCAAAACGGGTGCCCGAAGCGAACTCCGAGCCTGCGGCCGCCCTCGAACGCCTCCTCGAGCTCCATCGCCACCAGCGCATGGTCGAGGGCCTGATCCATTTCCGACAGGTAGACCCGCCCCGGCCTTGGGGGCTTCGGAGCACTCGCGCTCGCGCGATCGGCGAGCTCCCGCCGCAGCGCGGGGTCCGGGGCGATCCATCCGGGAGTCGCCCGAACCGCTCGACGGTGGCGATAGTCGACAGCCCAAGGGGCGAGCCGCCCGGCGGCAAGGCCGAGCAGGGGACGGATTCCGAACCGCCAGGCAAGGTTCCGGGCGACGGTCCGGGCGGGAATCGGGTGAGAACGTCGCTGGTTCTCCCAGAGCCGGAACAGCCCACGCAGGTCGAGGGCGAGGATCAGGTCGGCCGCGTAGTAGGGGGTGACGGTGAGCCACTCATCGCCGCCGTGGCCGCTGAGGATGACGCGGCAGCCGCGCTCCCGCCCCTCGAGCGCGAGGTGGTGGTACGCCGGCAGCCACAGGTTCACGACCGGAGCCGGCCAGTCGCAGCTCAGCTCCAACGCCGCGTGCATCAGCCCCTCGGGGCCGGCCGCCTCCTCGAGTGGAACGAGGAGTTGCGGGAGCTCGAGATCGGCCGCGACGCCTCGCTGAATGGGCTGCTCGTTCGCCTCCTGATGCGAGAACCCGAGCGAGAGCGCCCATGGCGCCGGCTGTCCAGTCCTACGGCTCGCCTCCGCCGCCATCGCGGCGACGCTCACGGAATCGAGCCCACCGCTGAGATAGATCCCGGCAGGCCCCAGGCCGACGAACCGCGCCACCGCGGCCTCCAGCAGCTCGCCGAATTGCTCGACTTCGTCGTCGGCGACCCAATCGACCTCGCCGTTCTCGGCCACCGGGGACCAATAGCGGCCGACCCGCGTTCGACCTAATTCCGCGACCAAAGCGTGACCGGGCGGCACTCGCCGGATCGCGGCGAAGTAGGTCTCCCCGGGATCCGGCCAGCGATGCGCCAAGTGGTCGGCGAGCGCGGCGCGATTGACCTCGCCCGAGACCCGGGCGTCGCGCAGCAGGACGTCGATCGACGTGGAGAGCAGAAGCTCGCCGCCAACATTGGCGTAGAAGAGCGGGTAGCAGCCGAGCCGGTCGCGCGTGCATATGGCGCACTCGCGCCGCCGATCGCCGACCACGAGCGCGTAGATCCCGCTCAGCTCCCGGAGGGCGCCCTCCCCCCAGCGAAGGTACGCGTGGAGGACGAGCTCGCTATCGGTCGCGTTCGGAAGTCCAAGGCGCTCGGCGATCTCCGCTCGGTTGTAGAGCAGGCCGTCGAAGAACGTGGAGCAATCGCCGTGCAGGGCCAGGTTTGGCGGGCCGACCCGGGTCGCAGGCGCGCCGTCGTCGCCGCCGACGCTCGGCTCGAGGCCGCCGCCGGGCGACGCCACCACGAGCCAGTCCGGATAGGCCGGGCCGGGCTCCCGCGCTGCGGCGACGGCGGATGCCCGGTCAGCCGCCGGCATCGGGCTCCAGCATCCCCCTCGTCACCAGCTCCTCGACGAGTGCGTCGGCCTCGTCGCGAAGCTGGTCCTCGCCAACGTCGAACTCGCGCAGCATCTGCGCTCGCGCCCGCTCGAGATCGTGGCCTTCGCCGAGAAGCTCCCAGAGGCGTGCGCCCGTCCGATTCAGGGTGTAGATCCGATTCGTCCGCAGCTGGACCAGCACCACGTCGTCGCCGACCCGCTTCGCCACCGCGTCGCCGGTCGGTCGAAACCTCGGTTGCCGCGCCTCGCCCATGCCGGCTGCCCCTGCTTGACCCTCTGGCATCAGTCCTCCCCGCGCAGCGTATCGGCCTCAGTACTGCGAGAGCGAGCCGCGCCGCTTGCTCCACGCCAGCGCCGCGGCGAAAAGCCAGATCGCGAGCGGTAGGCATATCACCACGAAGAGCGCCAGGGCCAGGAGGTCCCCGACCCACCCGGTCCCCTGGAACAGAGCGTTCCGGACCCCGTCGAAGGCGAAGCGGGTCGGAACGATCTCGCCGATCGGCTGTACCCAGGCGGGCAGTACGGACACCGGGAAAACGGCGCCGCTGACGAACCCCATCGCGAACAGGATCAACCCGCTCATGAGGTCGCCGCGCTTGGCGACGAGGACGAATGCTCCGGCGGCGATTCCGAGGGCCGACATCGCTCCCCCGGTCGCAGTCAATGTCAGTCCGGCGCCGATCCAGCTCGCGTTTGAGACGTCCAGCCCCATGAAGACGGCCGCGACCGCGAGGTAGAACGTGGCCCGTACCATTGCGAACAGGAACGGGAGGCCGACCAACCCGAGAGCCACCTCCGCCGTGGTCAACGGCTGGATGAAGAGGCTCTCGAGCGTTCCGGTGAGCTGCTCCTGCCGTACACGGCTGGCAACCTCGGTACTCGTCGCACCTATTACCACCGTCATGATGATCCCCACCGCCGCGAAGTCGAAGTAGGACGGGGCCCCCTGGAGCTGGCCGGGGTTGACGCCGCCGAACGTCTTCGAGATGAAGTAGTAGACGAGGAGGTTGATGACGCCGAGCAGAAACTCGAGAAGAAACGTGTTCCGGTAGGAACGCGTGAGCAGATAGTCACGGCGGACGAGGGCGAGAACCGGACCGACTCGCGGGAGCCTAGCTCGGTAGGCCGACGTGAAAGTCGCAGCGCGCGAGGTCATCGCGATCGTGTGTTGCGAGGAGGACGGCGGCGTGCGGGCGGCGATCGAGCGCGTGCCAAAAGCGGTCGGTCGCCGCATCGTCGAGCGACCTGGTGGGCTCGTCGAGCAGCAGGAGCGCCGGGTCGCGCAACAGGGCTCTCGCGAATGCAAGCTGCTGCAGCATTCCTGCGGAATAGGTGGAGGTGGGCCGCGAGGCAAAGGGCGCGATCTCGAGCTCACGTTCCAGCGCGCGGACCTGCTCGGCGGCCTCATCCTCGCTCTCGCAGCGCAGGCGCGCGAAGCAGACCAGGTTCATGTGCCCGCTGAGCCGGAGGTAGAACGACCGTTCCTGCGACAGCGACGCGCCGAGCAGGCGGCGGGCCGCGAGCGTTCCGGCGTCATGGCCGCCAACCGAGATGCGCCCACGACTGGGAGCGACGGTCCCTGCGACGCATCGCAGCACGGTCGTTTTGCCGGACCCATTCGCCCCGCGAAGGGCCACCCGCTGCCCAGCCTCCACGGCAAGGCTGAGGGACTTGATCACCTCATGGTCCGCAAAGCTACGACCGAGTTTTTCGATCGATAGCAGGCAAGCGTCGTCCAAGGGACGCGGCTGTTGGAGCCGATCCACGGAGCGATCCGGCGACTCGACGGGGGCGAGGCCCTCGCGGTTGCCGACGTCAGCCTTCGCCGTCCTCACGCGCAGCTGAATTGACGATCACCCCGCATCTGCGGCATCTGGTTCCCTCTGGATCTCGACTCCGGCTCGACCGCTGCGCACGCGCGCCAGCGAATCGCCCGTAAGGTAGCGTCTGCAGCGAGGATCCCGTGGGGGCTCGAACACACGACGTGCCCGGGCGGGGCCCGCCGCCACGGTTCGGCATCGAGGGCCTCGTGCGTGCCGCACGGACCCGTTCGATTAGCGGCATCCTGCATCGATCGACGGAGCCTGAGATCGTTCGCTCGGAAGCAATCGGGTGGGCAGCCCGGAGCCTGCTGCAGGACGCGGCTACTGCGGAGGTCGTCTCCGCATTCCGGGACGATGGGACCGCGACCATTCTGCTCAAGGGTCCCTCGATCGAACGGCTCCTCTACGGCGAGGGCGGTGAGCGCTCCTACGTCGACTCCGATCTCCTCGTCGCCCCGGACCGGATCGCCGCCGCTCGGCGAGAATTGCGCAAGCTCGGCTTCTCGCCTTACGCCCCACCATACGGCGAGGCGCCGGAACTGGAACATGGAGAGGCATGGACCCGCGGCGCCGCCGAGATCATGATGGACCTGCACTGGACGTTGCCCGGGGTCGGGGTCGCGGCAGAGGACCTTTGGCGCGTCTTCGTGGGCTCGGCCGAGACGATCGTCGTCGCGGGCGCGGAGGTCCAGACGCTCCCTCGCGAGGGGATCGCGTTCCACATCGCGGCGCACGCCGCCCACCACGGGCGTGCGAGCCCGCGGTCGCTCCGCGACCTCGAGTTCGCGCTCCAGAAGCTCGATTGGCGCACCTGGCAAGCCGCGTCGGAGCTCGCCGAGAGCCTTCGGGCAACCGAGAGGTTCGCCGCGGGCCTGCGACTGCTGCCCGCCGGAAACGAGCTGGCCGCGGAGCTCGGCCTGCCCGAGAGGAGGTCGGTCGAGACGGTGCTGCTAACTCGCTCGCAAACGGTGCTGACGCTCGGCATCGAACGTTTGGCGCGGGCCCCGGGCCTTAGGCGAAAGCTGGCCCTATTGGGCCGCGAGGTGGTTCCGAGCCCGGCCGCCATGCGGGACTGGTGGCCGAAGGCCCAGCGAGGGCCAATCTGGCTCCTCGCCGGGTATCTGTGGCGACCGCTCTGGCTTGCCATCCACGCGGGGCCGGCCCTGATCGCGTGGCGCGGTGCCGTGCGGGACTCGCGTGGCGCCTAGCCGGAGCTCAGGGCCTCGATCGAGCTGGCCGAATCGTCGTCGAGGGGGGCGACGGCAGCGACCGCGCAGAGGTCGAGGACGCGCCGCACCGGACCGGCGCCGGACACCGCGACCCGCAGCGTCTGCCGCCGCGCCTCGAGGCCGCGGGCGAGATCGAAGATGAGCGCGATCCCGGTGCTGTCGAGGTAGGTGACCTCCGTGATGTCGAGGACCATGCCGCGGACGCTGTTCGAGAGGTGCCCGAGCAGCGCCTGTCCGAGCTCGGTGGCGTTCGACGAGTCGATCTCGCCGGCGACCCGGGCGACGATCAGGTCGTCGGTCGCCTCCAGCTCGAGGTCGGCGAGGCGGCTCCTCACAGCCCGCTCCTGACCCGTCGTCGCAGCATCACCGCCGTCCCCTCCGGCGAGCGGTCGACCTCGAGTTGGTCGACGAGCTGCTCGATCAGCTTCAGCCCTCGCGAGTGCTCGCTCACCGGCTCCCGCCAGGTGCCGAAGTCGCGGACCACGACCTCGACGATGTTGCCGTCGCGGACCGCACTGACGTCGAACTGGGCGCGCCCCGCCGGGTAGGCGTGGGCGACCGCGTTGGCGCAGGCCTCGCCGCAGGCGACGACCAGCTCGTAGGCGTCGACACCCTCCACGCCCACCCCGCGCAGCCAGCGGGCGAAGGTCCGGCGGACACGGGCAAGCGACTCCGGGCTCGCCTCGACGCTGAGCTCGAGCCGCTCGGCGAGCGGCATGTCGAGATGGGCGACGAGGACGGCGACGTCGTCCGGCGGCCGCTCGCCGCCGAGCGCGGCGTCGACGAGCTCCTGGCAGAGCGCCGCAGGCTCGTGCGGCGCCGACGAGGCGATCTCGCGCAGCCGCTCCAACCCATCATCGAGCGACACGCCGGCGCGTTCGACCAGCCCGTCGGTGTAGAGGACGATCGTCGAGCCGGGCTCGATCGCGACGACGCTCTCCTCGTAGCTCGGGTACTGGCGGGCGCCGAGCGGGCTCCCCCGGGGGCCCTCGGCGAGGCGGGCCTCGCCGCCGCGCTCGATCACCAGGGGCGGCGGATGCGCGGCGCTCGCCGCGCGCAGCGTGCCGCCGTCGGGGTCGAGGACGGCGTAGAGCATCGTCGCCATCGTCGGCCGGTCGTCCTCCAGTGCGAACCAGCTCGTCCGCTCCAGCACCAGCCCCGGGCGCAGGCCCTCGAGCGCGAAGGCCCGCACCGCGCTCTGTAGCCGCGCCATCCGGCTCGCGGCGTGCATGCCGTGGCCGACGACGTCGCCAATGACCAGCCCGGCGTTGCCGTCGCGGAGTGCGACCACGTCGTACCAGTCGCCGCCAACCTGGGATTCCTCGCCTGCCGCGAGGTAGCGACCGGCGACGCTGATGCCCGGAACGGCGGCGAGGTCCGCGGGGAGCAGCGCACGCTGGAGGCTCTCCGCCGCGCTGGTGATCTGCTCGACCTCGATCGCCGCGCGGCGCAGGCCCTCGAGCGTCGCGCCGATCAGCCCCTCGCCGGCGGCGCCGACGTCCGCCTCACCCTCCTCCGAGTCCGGCGGCTCTGAGTTCTGCCGGTCGACCTCCACCGCGCGAGTCTAGTGCCCCGTACGCGCCCGCACAGCACTTTTCGCGCGGCTCCGACGACGGCCGCGACGAGCTTGTGAAGGGCATGAAGACACCAAGATGGCGGGCGCGGGGTCGCGGTGGCCGGCGCCGAGCCACGAACCCCTGCAAGGCAGCTAGCAACCCTGCCGAACTCGCCACAAACCGAGGGAGACCTGCTTCGATTTCGCCACAGCGGGCCGGGGGGGCGGCTCTCGCTCGATGGGCGGAGCCGGACGAGCGGGGCTGCACAGCGATCAGCAAGTTCTCGCCACTTCTGCAATGCTCATACTTGGGGTAGATGAATTTAGGTAACGCGAAGAGGCTGCTGAGCGTGGGCGAGGCCGCGACCTACCTGGGGGTCAGCGCCGCCTCGCTGCGCACCTGGTCGGACCGAGGCCTCGTCCTGTCCTACCGGACGCCGGGCGGGCAGCGCCGTTACGCGCGCGACGATCTCGACCGGTTCATCGACTCGATGCGGCAGCCGACAGCGGCCGAGGGCCGGGCCGGCCGCGCCGCGGGAGGCCACGACTAGCGGCGGACCACGGCCTCGTCGCGGAGGGACCCGTCCGCGTCGTGCGGGCAGCGTAAGCGGCTCGGAGCTCGGGGAGCCGGCGCCCGAGGGCTCGGCTCAGCGCCCGGCGCAGGCCCAGGCCGAGGGGCCCGAGTCCTGCCAGATCTGGCTCGCGACCTGGCTCTGGAGACCGGGCGAGGCGTCCTGCGGCACCCCGGACTGCCCGTACATCCGCCAGGTGGAGGGCATGATCTGGTAGGCGCCGCCGGCGCCCGAGCTGGGGTTGACCGCCTGGAAGTTGCCGCCCGACTCGCACATCACGATCGCCTCAGGGATCGCCCACTGCCCGAGCCAGTTCGAGACCGTCTGCTGCGCCTGCTGGGCCGAGACCTGCTGGGCCTGCTCGACCTGCGCCTGCCAGCTCGAGACCTGCGACTGGAGGCTCGCGAGCGCGTTCTGCTCCTGCTGGCGCGCCGCGTCGAGGGCGGCCGCCTGCGCCTCGGCGTTGGCGCGGACCGCGGAGATCTGGTCGCGCGCGGCGGCGATCCGCTGGTCGTAGGCGACGGCCTGCGCGTGGGCGGCGTTTGCCGCCGCGAGCTGTGCCGCGACCCTGCGCTTCAGGATTCGGACCCGCTCGGCGAGGGCATCGTCTGCCTGCTGGATCCGCCCCAGCATCTCCGCGCGGTTGGCGAGGTCGTCGAAGCCGTGCGAGCTCAGGAGCAGCTCGGTCGGATCCGGCGAGTTGCCCTCGTAGATCGCGACGAGCCGGCCGGCGAGCGCCCGGAGCGAGCGGCGGAGCTGCGCCTCGGTCGCCGCGAGCCGCGCGCGCGTGCGCTCGACCTTCGCCTGGAGCTCTGCCTCGCGCTGCTGGCCCTGGGCAAGCAGCGCGGTGAGCTCGGC
>JBKPNB010000235.1:0-16933 GCA_046732395.1 Actinomycetota bacterium
CCGGCGCTGGCTCCAAGTAGGGCTGCCGCCAGCAAAGGCGAAGGTCTGCGTGGCCGGGCCGCTGCGGAGAAAAAGGCGACGAGCGGGATCCTTGAGATGGAGCTAGCGGGACTCGAACCCGCGACCTCCTGGGTGCGATCCAGGCGCTCTCCCAACTGAGCTATAGCCCCGCTGCGTTCGGGGCGCGAGCCCCGCGGAGAGCAAGGATACCCGGGCCGCGGCAGCGCCAGCCGACGTCCGCGGCCCGTGTGTTATATGGCGGGCTAGGGGCTCGCGCGGTCGGCCTCGAGGCGCGCCTCCCGGGCGCGCCTCGCCGCCGGCAGGACCCACAGCGCCACCACCGCCGCGACGATCGCCAGCCCGAGGACGGTGCCGACCGCGCGCTCGTCGGCCGTCTGCCACGCCGATTGGCCGAGCGCGTGCGAGAGCAGAACGATGAGGCAGGTGACCGCCGTGGTGAAGAGCGCGTACTCGATCGCCAGCAACGCGAACGCCAGCCCGGCGGCGACCGTGATCGCGATGCACTCGGCGACGGCGCTGCCGCCGAGCAGCACCGCGAGCGGGGTGCCGATCACGAGGCCGAGGACCGTCCCCGCGGCGCGCATCGCGATCCGCTCGACGGTCTCCGACTCCCCGGGCCGAAGGACGAAGACGATCGTCAGCGGGACCCAGTAGCCGTGCTGGCCGAGATCGACGATGTGGTAGAGCGCGACACCGGCTGCCAGCGCGACCCCCCAGCGCGCCGCGTGGCGGACGGCGACCGTGCGCCTCTCGACGCCTTCGCGAATGGCCTTCCCGACCCGCCGAAGCGCGTCGAAGCGGGCGCCCTGCAGCTTGATCGGCGGCTGGAACGGAGCCGTCGCAAGCGAGAACAGGGCCTGGAGCGCCGCCCCGGCGGCGCCGAGCAGCATCGCGTCGACGGCGACGCCGCTCGAGGGCGCCAGGCCCTGGGCGAGGAGGAGGGCAAGGACACAGTTCAGCCCCACGATGTAGACGCGCACCGAGACAGCGACCGTGAGCGCCGCCGCGGACGCACACAGCGCCATCGTCACCACCGCCAACCAGCCCGGCTCCGAGGTGAGCGCGCCGAGCGCCGCCGCGCCGCCGATCGCCGGCGCGGCGAGGATCTGCCAGGCAAAGCGAATGCGCCCGGGTGCGTCGAACGCGATGAACCCGGCGAGCATGGCACCGGTGGAGATCGCGCCGGCGGCGCTCAGATCCGCCTCCAGATCGACCAGGAACGCGGCCCCCACCGGGATCCCCGCCAGCAGGCCCCGACGGACGGCGGGCGCCACGGGCGCGCGGAGCTTCCAGGCGCTGGGAACCATCAGCGGCAACCTAAGCCCACCGATGGCGGGAAGGCAAGCGCTCTCCGTCAGGGGCACGCCATCTGCGGGCGAATGCGAATTAACCTCTCGCCGCTCGACCTTGACGACTTCAAGCGCGTCAACGACGAGCACGGCCACCCGAGGGGGGACGAGGTCCTGCGGCGCGTCGCCCGGGCGCTGGATTCCGAGTCGCGGTGGGCGGATGAGCCCGCCCGCTACGGCGGCGAGGAGTTCGCGGTCGCGCTGCCGGAGACGGACCTCGCGGGCGCGATCGAGGTCGCCGAGCGAATCCGGGAGCGGGTCGAGACCGAGGAGGTCCCGCTCGGTGGGTCAGGCGAGGTGATCCTGACCACCGCGAGCATCGGCGTCGCCTCGCTTCCGGGCTCGGCGGCCGATGTGGAGATGCTGGTCGCCGCCGCCGACGCCGCGCTCTATGAGGCGAAGCGGAACGGCAAGAACCGGGTTGTTGCCGCCCCCGCCGCTGCCGCGGAGCGCCCCCGGGGCGCCCCGCGGCGGCCCGGCGGGGACGATCGCCGGCGGATCGTAGGTCAACGAGGCCCCTGCAAGGCCGGGACCGACGCCGCCCGGGCCCTCCCCGGAGCGTGGTACTGGCGTTAGTCTCCCCTTGCGCAGGAGACCGCGATGGGCATCCTCGACGAAGCAATCCGTGACCACCTCGAGCTCAAGCGCCAGCACGGCGCCGAGAGCGACGAACTGAAGCGCCTCGAGGACGAAGCGTTCGGACCGCCGACGCGGCCGGGTGAGCCCGACTTCCCCGAGAGCGGCGAGGCGGCCGCGACGAACGGCGGTCTCGAGCCCACCACGGCCGAGGAGGAGGCGGCCGGCGTGCAGTCCGGCGAGACGGTCGCCGCCGTCCCCGAGTCGGACACCGGAGACCTCGACGAGGTGCCCGCGCCCGCCGAGGCGGCCGAGCATCCGGTCGTCGCCGACCCCTCGGAGGCCGAGACGACGCTCTACGACCACGCCCTCGACGAGGACCTTGGCCTCGCGGACCTCGGCGTCGCCCCAGAGGAGGAATCCGGCGCGCCGGAGGCGGCCGCGCCGCCGCCGGGTGTCGACGCCGAGCCCACCGAGGAGCCGCCCACCGAGGAGCCGCCCGCCGAGGAGCCGCCGATCGAGAGCCTCGAGACGGTGGAGCACCCGCTCGAGCCGCCGTCGGACGAGCTCGAGGCGGCCCCCGAGCCGGATCAGGTCGACGAGCCCGCCTCCGAGGAGCTCGCGGAGGAGCCGCCGTCCGAGGAGCTCGCGCACGAGCCGCCCACCGATGGGGATCAGACGGCGGCCGAGGCCGAGCCGGAGTCCTCCGAGGAGGACGTCCTCGCCGATACCCCGGACTTCCTCCGCGACGCCCCCGAGGACGACGAGCTCTGGTTTGAGCAGGGGGAACCCAAGGACTTCGACTTCGACTGAGGCGCGCGGCCGCGGCTACACGTAGCCGCGGATGTGGGCGGCCTCGGCGACCCGCTCGATTCCGACCAGGTACGCGCCCTCACGCAGGTGGAGACCCTCCTCCTTGGCGCGGGCCGCGACCTCGCGGTAGGCGCGCCGCATGATCGTCCCCAGCTTGTCGTTCACCTCGCGTTCGTCCCAGCGGAAGTGCTGGAGGTTCTGGACCCACTCGAAGTAGGAGACCACCACTCCACCGGCGTTGGCCATGACGTCGGGGATGACGTAGACGCCCTTGTCGCGGAGGATCCGGTCGGCCGCCGGCGTGGTCGGGCTGTTGGCGCCCTCGATCAGCATCTTGCACTCGATGAGGTCCGCGTTGTGCTCGTGGATCATCCCCCCGAGCGCAGCCGGGATAAGGACGTCGCAGGGCACGGTGACGAGATCGGCGGGGTCGATCGCCTCGGCGCCGTCGAAGTCGGTGATCAGGCCGCCGCGCCCGATGTGATCGTGGAGCGCATTCGCGTCGATGCCGGCGTCGCTTCGAATCGCCCCGTTGGCGTCGGAGACAGCGACCATCCTCGCCCCGAGCTGCTGCATGATCCGCGCCGTCCACGAGCCGACGTTGCCGTAGCCCTGGACGACGAACGTCGTCTCGGTCGGGCTCAGCCCGATGTGCGGAGCGGCCTCGCGGAACATGTACACGCAGCCGCGTCCGGTCGCCGCCTCCCGCCCCAGCGAGCCCTCGAGCGAGATCGGCTTGCCGGTCACGATCGCCGGCGTGTGGCCGTGAAGCTTTCCGTACTCGTCCATCAGCCACGCCATCACCTGCGCGTTGGTGTTGACGTCGGGGGCCGCGATGTCACGGGTCGGGCCGAGAACCTTCTCGACCTTGTCCATGAACGAGCGGGCGACCTTCTGGACCTCGGAGGCCTCGAGCTTGTCGGCCGGGCAGTTGACGCCGCCCTTGGCGCCGCCGAACGGGACGCCGGCGACCGCGGTCTTCCAGGTCATCAGCGCTGCCAGCGCGCGGACCTCGTCGATGTCGACCTCGGGATGGAAGCGGATCCCGCCCTTGTACGGCCCCCGGGCTCCGTTGTGCTGGATCCGGTAGCCGGAGTAGACGTGCACCTTGCCGTCGGATAGCCGGACCGGGATCTGGACCGTCACCTCGCGGTAGGGAGTCCAGAACACCGTCCGCACGTCGTCGGGGATCCCGAGCTTGTCGGCGGCGACCTCGAAGTAGTGGCGGACGATCTCGAGGTTCGAGACCTCGGCCCGCTGGCCGGGCTTCGGCGTGCCGGTCGCCGCGGCGGACTCCTTCGCCTCCTCGACCGCCTGGGGCGACTTGTCCGGATGCTCTCGCTCGCCGACGCCGGTCGCAGTCTCGGTCTCCGCCATCTTCCCTCCTCGCGCTCTGCCTCGGCCCATCCTCTCACAGGGCGGGCCACGTTCAGGCTGGCAGAGGTTCCCTTCCCGCCTCCGCGCCGGGCCTAACCGGCCCTAGAATCGGCTCCCAGGGGCCATAGCTCAGTTGGGAGAGCGCCTGCTTTGCAAGCAGGAGGGCGCCGGTTCGATTCCGGCTGGCTCCACTCCACTCGGGCCGCATCCGGCGATCGAAAGGACTAGATTGCCGGGTGCAGGGCAGGCGGACAGGAGGCAGAGGATGACGAAGGGGACCCGCATCTCCGCGATTCTCGCCGTTGTCGCGGGGCTGATGGCGCTCGCGGCGAGCACGGCGTGGGCCAGCACGACGCCGCGGTGGGTGAAGCACGTCGAGAACTATCCGGGCGGCATCTCGGGCGGGGTCCGCGCCTATCTCGATCAGGGCGTGACCGGCGCCAAGGCCGGCCTCGAGCCGACCTCGACTCAGGTTTTCCCCCGGGCGCCGCTGATGAACGTCCAGGTCAACAGCCTCGACTCGAACCCAAAGGTCCCGCAGAACGAGACCCAGGTGGTGGTGAAGCCCGGGAACCCGAACATCGCGGTCGCCGCGGCGAACGATTACGTCAACGGCGGCTCGCAGATCTACGTCACGCACGACGGCGGCCAGAGCTGGTCGACGCAGTTCCGCTCGTCGGCGACGAGGGAGACCGGAGACTTCTGCGGCGCCGGTGGCGACCCGGCCCTCGCCTACAGCAAGCGAGACCAGGCGTTCTACTTCGCCCAGCTCTGCTTCTTCCGGAACTTCCTGCCGTCGGAGGTCGAGGTGATCCGCTCGACCGACAACGGCAACACCTGGAGCCCGTCGCTCCGCGGCGCCTATCCGATCTCGAACTTCTCGCCGAAGCTCGAGGATTTCAATCCCGCGCTGTTCTACGACAAGGAGCAGATCGCGGTCGACAACAACCCGTCGAGCTCCTTCTACGGCCGGCTGTACGTGACCTACGTCAAGTTCCACATCCGGCCGAACGGGTTCAGCGACTACTGCCCGGTGCAGCTCGCGTCCACAGACAACATCGACCCGAACGGCGACGGCAACCTCGGCGATGCGCACTGGAAGCACACCCAGGTCGTCCCGAATGATCCCGGCGACAACGGGGTCGGCCCGTCCGCGAACCAGGGGGCGCAGCCGGCCGTCGACAACAAGGGCGGCGTCGACATCTCCTACATGACCGAGGAGTGCAACACCTCGCTCGACCATGGGATCTTCATGCGGCGGTCGACCGACGGCGGCGCCAGCTTCAGCGGCCCGCGCAAGATCAACAAACCGGGGCAGTGGGAGGACAACCCGAACCTGGATGACACGCTGCCGCCGAAGAACGCGCGGTGGCCGGCATCGACCTCGGCGCCGCTGGTGTTCAACCCGGTCGACAAGTCGCTCAACTACATCGTCCAGAACAACATCAACCGGGCGACTTCGGGAGCGGACATCTCATTCACGAAGTCGTTCAACTACGGGAAGGCGTGGTCCGACATGACGACGGTCAGCGTCACCGGCGACGGGAAGCCGGCGCCCAAGGACCAGTTCCTGCCATGGGTGGCCGTCGATCCGGAGGGCAACCTGCATGCGATCTGGTTCGACAACCGCAACGATCCTCAGAACCTGCTGATCCAGACGTTCCAGGGCGACTCGACCGACGGCGGCGCGACCTGGGACAACCACAACATCAGCACCCAGAACTGGAATCCGAACCGGAGCTTCTTCAGCTCGGGTTCGTTCGCCGGCGACTACAACGGCATCGCCGCCGGCGAAGGGGTGATCTACCCGGTCTGGACCGACGGCCGCAACAGCCCGGGGCCTCCGAACGGCGACACTGACATCTGGACCAACGTCGAGCTCAGCCCGTAGCCGGAACGCCCGAGCTCGCGAGCGCTCGCTAGGACGGACCCGCCCGATTCATTCGGGCGGGCCGTCCCGCCGTTCTGCGTCCACGCCCCTACCTCTCCGGCGGCTGGCGGATCGCGGCGATCACCGCGAGCAGGATCAGCCCCGCGATCACCAGCGAGATCAGGGTGAGGACGTCGAATCCGTCGCGTCCGGCGACCACCAGGGCGCTCCCCGCGAACAGGAACACGAACAGCAGGCCGACGAAGATGACCGCCGCTCGGACCCCCGGCTCCATGTGGTCGCCCTCAAAAGGCGAGCCGCGCCCGCCGCCCGCGCGCCCAGCGGACGAACGGCTTGATCGCCGCCAGCCCGAACAGAAAGCCGCCGACGTGCGCGAGGTAGGCGACACCCGTCGAGGTCAGCCCCGGGATCGAGACGTGCCCGAGTCCGGGCAGCGCCTGGAGGACGAACCAGATCCCGAGCATGATCACCGCCGGGATCTCGACCAGCGTGACGAACAGGAAGAGGAAGATCAGGGTCAGGACGCGGGAGCGCGGATAGAGCAGGATGTAGCCGCCCAGCACCCCGGCTATCGCCCCGCTGGCGCCGAACAGCACCTCCGCCGTATCGGGGTTGAAGAGGGTCAGCGCGTAGGTGGCGACGATCCCGCCGAGCAGGTAGAAGAGGACGTAGCGCCAGCGGCCCATCGAGTCCTCGACGTTGTTGCCGAAGATCCACAGGAACAGCATGTTGCCGACGATGTGGACCCACCCGCCGTGCAGGAACATCGAGGTGATCAGGGTCAGCCACCACGGGGCGGCGTCGAGCGTCGCGAGATCGCCGCTCGAGCTCGCCCGATCGTAGGCGGGCGTTCCCTGGCAAACGAGCTTCGTCTTGCCCTGGCCGCCGCCCCTGACCCCGCAGTCCTCGCCGGGGTGGGTGAGGCGGTAGGGGATCGCCCCGTAGCGCAGCAGCGCCTCGTCGCGCTCCGAGACCCCGGCCGCCGCGAAGGACGGGCTCGTCGCCTGATCGGTGGGGAGCGTCAGCTCCCACACGAACGCCGCCACGTTGAGCAGGATCAGCAGGACGGTGACGGTCGGGAACCGCGATGTCGGGACGTTGTCCTTGAGCGGCAGCACGGCGCCGAACCCTAGAGGGCTGATGTGGGTTATCCACGCACGCGGATGAGGCGCCATGCCGTCGCTGGCTCGGCACCCGCGGCCTCGCCAATAGCGCTTGGGCTATTGGCTTCGGCCTCGGGCACCGCCCAGCTCGGCCTGGCGCGCCCCCGCGTACGCGTCTAACCCACATCAACCCTCTAGATGAGCCTCCCGCCGCCCCCGCCAGGCGGGATCGGAGATCGGTCAGGCCAGGCCGCTCAGGCGGCGCGCGCCTCGGCTACCTCGCGGGCGCTCTCGTCGGCGTGGTAGGAGCTGCGGACGAGCGGGCCGGCGGCCACCGACTCGAAGCCGAGATCGCGCGCGGCGCGCTCGAGCGCCTCGAACTCCTCCGGATGCCAGTAGCGGATCACCGGCAGGTGCCGTTCGGTGGGGCGCAGGTACTGGCCCACGGTCAGGACCTGGACGCGGTGCTCGCGCAGGATCGCGAACGCCTCGACCAGCTCGTCGAAGTCCTCGCCGAGCCCCACCATCAGCCCCGACTTGGTGACCACATCGTCCCCGCCCATCTCCTTCGCCAGCCGCAGCAACCGGCACGAGCGCAGGAAGTCCGAGCCCCGCCGCGCCTTCGGATAGAGCCGGGGCACGGTCTCCACGTTGTGGTTGAAGACGTCCGGGCGCTCGTGGACGACCTTCGCCAGCGGCATCTCCTGGCCGCGGAAATCGGGGGTCAGCACCTCGACCTTGCACCCGGGGGCGAGCATCCGGATCGAGCGGATGACCCCGACGAACGCCCCGGCGCCGTAGTCGGGCAGGTCGTCGCGGTCGACCGAGGTGACGACCGCGTGGCGGAGCCCCATCCGCTTCACCTGGGCCGCGACCCGCATCGGCTCCAGCGGGTCGTTCCAGGTCGGGACCCCGGTCTTGACGTTGCAGAATCCGCACCGTCGGGTGCAGACGTCGCCGAGGATCATGAACGTCGCCGTGCCGCGCTCCCAGCACTCGCCGACGTTGGGGCAGTTCGCCTCCTGGCAGACGGTGTGGAGGTTCTCGGCCTCGATCGCGGCCCGCAGCCGCCGGTAGGTCGGACCGCCGGGGGCCGGGACCTTGAGCCACGGGGGCTTCCGCTCCCTGAACGGCCGGCCCTCGGCGACCGCGGCGCCGCCCGGGTTGGCCCTTGAACGGGTGACGTGGAGACGATCGGCGGCTACCGACATCGCGACCTACCGTAGCGAGGCCAGCGCCGGCGCTCCGAGCCCCTCGAGCCCCTCGACGCGCGCCGCGAGGTCGGCGCCCTCGACCTCGACCGCCCGCCGGCCGTAGACGTCTGCGAAGCGTCGGGCGACGGTGGCCGCGAACGCATCGATCTCCTGCTCCCGTCCGGCCTCGCGGGCGAGCGATGTCATCCGGCAGCTCTCGATCCCACAGGGGACGATCCACTCGAAGGGCTGGAGGTCGTTCGAGACGTTGACGGCGAAGCCATGGGTGGTGACGGCACGGTTGACGTGGACGCCGATCGAGCCGATCTTGCGATCGTCCACCCAGACCCCGGTGAGGCCCTCGATCACCCCGGCGGCGACGCCGTGTTCGGCGAGCGAGGTGATCACCACCCGCTCCATGTTGCGGATGTACCCGTGAACATTGTCGCCATAGGGCTTGAGGCTGACGATCGGATAACCGACGAGCTGCCCGGGGCCGTGGTAGGTGACGCGCCCGCCGCGATCGGTTTCGCAGACCTCGATCCCCTGCATCCGGTACCAGTCCTCGCCCATCGGAAGCTCGTCTGGGGTCGTCCGGCGCCCCTTCGTGTAGACCGGGGAATGCTCGAGCAGGAGGAGGACGTCCGGCACCGCTCCGGCCACGCGCGCGCCCTCGAGCCGCTTCTGGGCCGCGAGCGCGGCGCCGTAGGGGACCAGGCCGGCGCGGGCTACCCAGACCTCGTCCATCGCGCCCAGTGTCTCACCCGGCGGCGGCGAGGCGCTCGGCGGCGAGGTGCTCGGCGGCGGCGAGGGGGGTGATCTCCTGTTCCCCGGCGAGCTCGAAGACGCGGTCCAGCGTCGACTCGATCTCCAGCGCCAGCTCGACCGCCTCGTCCTCGGAATAGCCGCGAATCTCGCGGTAGACGTGGATCAGCCCACCGGCGTTGACGACGTAGTCGGGCGCGTAGAGGATGTCGCGGTCGGCGAGCTCGTCGGCGAGCTCGGGGCTCGCGAGCTGGTTGTTGGCGCAGCCGCAGATCACCTCGCAGCGGAGCAGCGGGAGGGTCTCGTCGTCGATCACCCCACCGAGCGCGCACGGGGCGAGCGCATCGCAGTCGACGAGGAGCTCGTGCTCGGGCTCGACCCAGCGGGCGCCGAGCGACTCGGCGATCGCGCGCTTTGCCGAGTCGAGGTCGGAGACGACGAGCTCGGCCCCGGCGTCCGCGAGCCGGCGCGCGAGCTTCGCGCCGACGTGCCCGAGTCCGGCAACCGCCACCCGGCGGCCCTCGAGCTCCGGGGACCCGAACTTCGATCGCAGGCAGGCGCGCATCGCGGCCTCGACGCCGAGCGCCGTGAACGGGCTCGGGTCGCCGGAGCCGCCGCGCTCCGCGTCGAGCCCGGTGACGTGCTCGGTCCGCTCGGCGATCACCGCCAGGTCGGCGGGGGTGACGCCGACGTCCTCGGCAGTGATGTAGCGGCCGGCCAGCGAGTTGACGAGGTCGCCGAAGTCGAGCAGCATCGCCCGCCGCCGCTCGGCATCCGGCGGCTCGGCGGGGACGCAGATGACGCCCTTGCCGCCGCCCAGGTCGAGGCCCGCGACCGCCGCCTTGTGGGTCATTCCGTTGGCGAGGCGGAGGACGTCGCGGACGCCCTCGCCGACGTCGCCATAGTGCCAGATCCGAACCCCGCCAAGAGCTGGGCCGAGCACGGTGGAATGGATCGCGACCGCCATGTAGACATCGCTCCGCAGTCCGCGGCGGACGACGAGCTCCTCGTGCTCGAAGGCGACCGGACCGATGTGCGTCCGGGCGATCGTCGCCGCCGCGTGGCCGTTCGACTTGTGCTCCGCAACCGTGCTCATCTCGTGATCTCCTGCCTTTCCAGTCGTCCCTTCACCGCCGCCAGGAACCGCGCCGCGACCGCGCCATCGAGCGCTCGGTGGTCCCACGACATGCAGAGGTTGGTCATCGGGCGAATCGCGATCGAGTCGCCCTCGGCGCCCTCGATCACCACCGGCCGCTTCACGACCGCCTCGAGGTCGAGGATTCCGACCTGGGGCTGGTTGATGATCGGCGTCGCCAGCACCGCCCCGAACTGCCCGGGGTTCGTGATCGTGAACGTCCCGCCGTAGACATCGTCGGGCTCGAGCCGGCGCTCCCGCGCCCGGCTGGCGAGATCGCCGATCGCCGCCCCGAGGCCCTCGAGGCTGAGCCGCTGCGCCTTTGGGATCACGGGGACGATCAACCCCTCCTCGAGCGCGACCGCGATCCCGAGGTTGACGTCCTCGTGGTAGACGATCTCCTCGCCGTCGATCGAGGCGTTGAGGATCGGGAACTCGGCCAGCGCCGCGACGGTCGCCTCGGCGACGAACGCGAGATAGGTGAGGTTGACCCCGCGCCTGCGCATCGACTCCCGTAGCTCCGCCCGCCGCGCGACGACACTCGAGAGGTCGACCTCGACGATCGTCGTGCAGTGGGCGGCGGTGTGGCGGCTCGCGACCATGTGCTCGGCGATCGCCCGGCGCATCGTCGACAGCGGCTCGCGCCGCTCTCCGGCGGGCGCCTCGGCTGCCGCCCCTCCGTCGGCCGCAGCCGCGGGGGGCGCCGCCTCCACCTGCGACCTGCCACCTGCCGCCTGCTGATACGGCGACTCGATGTGGAGCGGCTTCTCGGCCGGGGTCGGCTGCTCGCCGCCCGCCGCCTCGATGTACGCCAGCACGTCGCGCTTTCGCACCCGTCCGCCGATCCCGGTGCCCTCGACCTGGTCGAGGTCGACCCCGTGCTTCTCGGCGATCCGAAGGACGACCGGCGAATAGAACCCCGATCGGTCGGGCTCGCCGGTCGCGGGCTCGGGCTCCGCCGCCGTTTCCGCGGCCGGCTCTGCGGACTGCGGACTGCGAACTGCGGACTCGCCATCCTCGCGATGCTCGTCCGGATGCGCCTCGCCCGGCCTCGCGCCGGCGTCGATCTCGGCGATCGCCGTCCCCACGGCAATCGTGTCGCCCGGCTCGGCCAGGATTCGCTCCAGGCGCCCGCTGGCCGGCGACGGGATCTCGACATCGATCTTGTCGGTGGTGACCTCGCAGACGGTCTCGTCGGCCTCGATCCAGTCGCCGGGCTGCTTCCGCCACTCCGCGATCGTGCCCTCGGCCATCGACACCCCCATCTGGGGCATCGTCACTTCGACACGTTGTCCTTCGACAGACTCCGCCGCTCCCGGAGGCGGAGCCGAGGAAGCGGCGGGCTCAGTACTCGATGAGCTCACGGCAGACCTCCTTCATGTCGTCGAGCTGGGGCAGCACCCGCTGCTCGAGCGGCGGACTGAACGGGATCGGAACGTCCGGGGCCGTCAGCCGGCGGACCGGGGCGTCGAGGTCCTCGAACGCCTCGGACGCGATCAGCGCCGCGACCTCCGCCCCCACCCCGCACGAGCGGGTCGCCTCGTGCGCGATCAGCACCTTCCCGGTCTTGCGAGCGCTGGCGAGGATCGCGTCGGTGTCGAGCGGGCACAGCGTCCGCAGGTCGATCACCTCGATCGACTCCCCGAGCGCCTCTGCGGCGTCGAGCGCGAGCTGGACCGCGGAGCCGTAGGCGATCACGGTCATCTCCTCGCCCTCGCGGGCAACGCGGGCGGCCCCGAGCGGGACCGCATGCTCGCCCTCCGGGACGGGACCCCGGACGTGGCGGTACATCCCCTTGTGCTCGAGGTAGCAGACCGGGTTCGGGTCGCGGATCGCGCTCACCAGCAGCCCCTTGGCGTCGGCGGCGGTCGCCGGCGCGACGACCTTCAGTCCCGGCGCCTGGATGAACCAGGCCTCCGGGTTTTGCGAGTGGAACGGGCCGCCGGAGAACCCGCCCCCGGACGGCAGGCGGACGACCATCGGCACCGCCGCTCCCTGACGGTAGTGGAGCTTGGCGGCGACGTTCACGAGCTGGTCGAACCCGCACGAGATGAAGTCGGCGAACTGCATCTCGCAGACCGGCTTCATCCCTTCCACGGCGGCGCCGATCGCGGCGCCGATGATCGCGCTCTCCGCGAGCGGCGTGTCGAGGACGCGGTCGGCGCCGAACTCCTCGATGAAGCCGTCGGTCACCTTGAACGCGCCGCCGAAGGCGCCGATGTCCTCGCCGAGGCAGAACACCGTCTCGTCGCGGCGCATCTCCTCGCGCAGCGCCTCCGAGATCGCCTGGAGGTAGGTAAGCTCGCGCGTCCCGGAATCTGCGGACTCCGGACCGCGGACCGCGGACTCGACGGCGCTCACGCGACGCTCCCTTCACGCGTCCCGTTCGAGCTGCCGTTGACGCTCCCGTTCGACTCGGGCCACCGCGACCACCGCGCGACCCCGTCCCCGAGCGGCTCCCAGGCGGTCGCGAAGACGCCCTCCAGACCCTCGTCCGGATCCGGCATCGGCGAGGCGAGCGCCCGCTCCGCGCACTCGGCGACGTAGCTTTGGACCTCGGCCTCGATCCGCTCCACCTCGGCCCGGTCGAAGCCGTGCTCCGCGACGAGGCGCTCGCGGTAGCGGTCGATCGGATCCCGCTGCGCCCACTCCTCGAGCATCTCCGGCGGCACGTAGCTCATGTCGTCGTGGGCGCCGTGCCCGTGCATCCGCATCGTCCGGCACTCGATCAGCGTCGGCCCGTCGCCGCCGCGTGCCCGCTCGACCGCCGGCTGGACGGCGGCGAACACCGCCTCGACGTCGTTGCCGTCGACCGTCAGCCCCTCGAACCCGTAGGTGTGCGCGCGCTCGACCGGGTCGACGGCGAACTCGAGGTCGTTCGGAGTCGAGTACGCGAACCCGTTGTTCTCGAGGACGAACACCACCGGGAGGCGGTGGACGCCGGCGAAGTTCATCGCCTCGTGCCACTGGCCGTTCGCCGTCGAGCCCTCGCCGAAGAAGGTCAACGCCACCCGCGGCTCGCGGCGCATCTTGAACGACAGGGCGATCCCGCTCGCCACCAGCGCCATGTCGGGGAGCATCGAGACCATCCCGACGCAGCCGAGGCGGATGTCGCCGAAGTGCATGTTGCCGTCCTTGCCGCCGGTCACTCCGCCGGCCCGGCCCATGTAGTTGGCCAGGTAGCGATCGGGGGTGACGCCGCGGACGAAGTGGGCGCCGAGGTCGCGATGGAGGATGCAGAGCCGGTCGCGAGGGCCGAGCGCCCACGCGGCGCCGACCGAGATCGCCTCCTGCCCGCGGCCGTCGTAGAAAGAGCCGGGGACCTTCCCTTGCTTGTACAGCGTGAGGGCGCGCTCCTCGGAGGCCCTCATCATCAGCATGAATCGCAGCAGCCCGGCGCGGTCATCTCGCTCGAGACCGTCCTCGCCCTCGCCGATCCGGCGACGGTCGACAACCGCGCTCGCGTCGCTTCTCTCCATCCTGTCCGCCTTTCGGTCGGGGCCCGCGGGCGGGATCTCCACCTCGCCGGCCGTGATCTCGCCGCGGCGGGATCTCCGCTGCGGCTTCTACGGACTCGAACGGGAGCCGAGGGTTCCTCCTCGCCTCCCTATGTATGAACTGTCATCCAGTCTATATCCGCCCGACGATGATTCAACTCCCGCCTGTGGCGCGGGCATCGGATTGCCGGCGCCGGTGGCGATGAATCGGCCGGCGGCCGGCGGTCTCAGCGGAGGGCGCGATACAACGTTGATATGACCGACGCCCCGATCGTGAGCCCGACGGAGATGGAGCGCCCGACAACCGAAGAGGAGACCGACGCCGCGATCAGGCTGCGCGGGTTCGTGAAGCGGTTCGGGCCGATCACCGCCGTCGACGGCCTCGACCTCGAGGTGCGCTACGGGACCTGCGTCGGCCTGCTCGGGCCGAACGGCGCCGGCAAGTCGACGACGATGAAGGCGCTGACGGCGCAGGTCATCGCCGATGAGGGCGAGCTCGAGATCCTCGGCTACCGCCTGCCGGACGACTCGAAGCAGGCGCGGGCGCAGATGGGGGTGGTCCCGCAGCTCGACAACCTCGACGTCGCGCTCACCGTCGAGCAGAACCTGCTCGTCTTCGCGCACCTCTATCGGATCCCGGCCGCCGAGCGCAAGGCCGCCGTCGAGCGGGCGCTCGAGATCGCGATCCTGAGAGAGCGCCGCCACGCGAAGGTCTCAGAGCTCTCGGGTGGGATGCGCCGTCGCCTGTTGATCGCCCGCGCCCTCATCCATCGACCGCGCCTGATCCTCCTCGACGAGCCCACCGTCGGCCTCGACCCGCAGGTCCGCCAGGGGCTGTGGGCGCTGATCGACGGGATGCGCTCGGAGGGGGTCTCGATCCTGATGAGCACCCACTACATCGAGGAAGCCGAGCGACTCTGCGACCAGGTGACGATCATGTCGCACGGCAGGGCGGTGGCCGTCGGCCCGCCGCGCGAGCTGATCGCCGAGCACGCCGGCGAGCAGGCGATCGAGGTCTACGGGCCACCGTCGCGGCTGGTCGAGGTCGAGCGCCTGGCGCGCGACCGCGGCTGGTCGACGCGCCGCACCGGGACCTCGGTCTCGATCCTGCACTCGAACGGCACCGCGGATCTCGACGGCGTCGCCCGGGTCACCAATCTCGAGGACGTCTTCGTCCTGTTGACCGGCGAGGAGATTCAGTGAGGCGCTTTAGCGCCGAATCGGGCGTGTCGGGCGGCGAAGCCGCCGCAGGAGATCTGAGCTGATGGCGTTCGCCGAGGCCACCCGCCGTCTGCACCGCCTCGAGCCGACCGCGCTGCGCGGCGTGATGGTTCGCGAGGTCGTCAACTTCTCGTCGTTCTGGCGCTCCTCGACCTTCTCCTCGACGGTCGACCCCACCGTCTACCTCCTGGCGTTTGGGTTCGGCTTCGGCTCCCTGGTCTCGACCGTCGGCGGCTACGACTACATCGACTTCGTCGGCACCGGGATCGTCGCCACCACCGTCCTCTTCGCCGGCGCCTTTCCGGCCATGTACTCGACCTTCGTCAAGTACGAGTTCCAGCACACCTACGACGCGATCCTCGCCGCCCCCGTCGATACCGAGGAGCTGGTGACCGGCGAGGCGCTCTGGATCGCGGCACGGGTCGGCGTCTACGGGACGGTGCCGATGCTGGTGGCGATGATCTTCGGGCTCAATCCGAGCTGGGGGATGCTGCTGGTGCCGTTCATCGCCGCGCTGTCGGGATTCGGCTGGGCGGCGTTCGGCATCTTCATCGCCGCCAAGGCGGAGAAGATCGAGAGCTTCTCGTACTGGCAGAGCGGGCTCCTGACGCCGATGTTCCTGGTCGCCGGGACCTTCTTTCCGCTCAGCGGCCTGCCGGAGTGGGCGCAGGTGCTCGGCAACCTGAACCCGCTCTATCACTGCGTCCAGCTCGTCCGCGACGTCGTCTTCGAGACCTGGAGCTGGGCGACCTTCGGGCACCTCGCCTTCCTGGTCGCGTTCGGGCTCGTCGCCTGGCGCCTGGGCGTCCGGTTCATGGAGCGGAAGCTGATCCTCTGAGCGATGGGCGCGGCCGGTCAAGAGCCGGAGGGGAGCGCGACGCCGCGATGGATCCCGCGGGACCTCTTCCCGTTCGCGCCCCGCTTCGCCGACGTCGGCGCCGCCCGCGTCCACTACGTCGACGAGGGCAGCGGCCCGCCCCTGCTGCTCCTCCACGGCAACCCGACCTGGTCGTTCCTCTACCGCGAGCTGATCTTCGCCCTGCGGGATCGATACCGGTGCATCGCCCCGGACCATCCCGGTTTCGGGCTCTCCCGCGCCGCCCCCGGCTACGGCTACACGGCGGCCGAGCACGCCGACGTCCTCGAACGGCTCGTCGTCGAGCTCGACCTCGGCGAGGTGACGATGATGGTCCAGGACTGGGGCGGCCCGATCGGCTTCGCGGTCGCCACAAGGCATCCGGACCGCTTCGCGTCGTTCGTCATCGGCAACACCTGGGCCTGGCCCAAATCGGATCCGGCGACCCAGCTCTTCGCGCGGCTGATGGGCGGCCCGATCGGGGGCTATCTGATCCTCCGGCGCAACTTCTTCGTCGAGAAGGCGATCCCGAGCAGCATGAAGCGCAGAACGCTCCCCGAGGCCGTGATGGACGCCTACCGCGGCCCGTTCCCGACGCCGGAGTCGCGCCGCCCGGTGCACGTGTTCCCGCGCGAGATCCTCGCCAGCCGGCCTTTCCTCGCCGAGGTCGAGCGCGGCCTGCCGGCGCTCCGGGACCGCCGCGCGCTGATCGTCTGGCCCACGAAGGACGTCGCCTTCGGCGAGCGGGAGCGGCTGCGCTGGGAGGCCGTCTTCCCCGATCACCGCACCGTGATCCTCGAGGGCGCCGGCCACTACATCCAGGAGGATGCTCCGGAGGAGATCATCGCCGCGATCGGCGAGTGGACCCGGCGATGACGTCGCAGCCGATTTTCGACGGCCACAACGACGCGCTCTCGCGCGCCGACCACGACGGCATACCGAGCGGGCGATCCGGCGGCCACCTCGACCTGCCGCGGATGCGGGAGGGCGGCCTTCGCGGAGGGCTGTTCGCGCTCCACTCGATGTCGCGGCGGGCGCGCAAGCGGCCGCGCCGCCGGCGGGACGGCGCGTTCGCGTTCGACCTCGCGCCGCGGGTCGACCACGCCCGGGCCGCGGCCGAGGCCACGGTCCAGGCC
>JBKPNB010000236.1:0-19915 GCA_046732395.1 Actinomycetota bacterium
GGCCGGGCTCGAGCCCCCGCCCGCCGATGGCGGCGAGCTCTGGACCGCGCGCCTGCGCCACCCGACGCTGCTGATCGGCCTGGTGAGCGCCCGCGACGAGCTCGCCGCGCGGATCGACGCTCGGGTCGAGGCGATGGTCGAGGCCGGCGCCGCCGACGAGGCCCGTCGCGCCGACGCGTCCGGCGCGTCGCGGACCGCCCGTGCCGCGCTCGGCTTCGACGAGCTCCTGCGCGACGACATCGAGTCGGTGAAGCGCGAGCACCGCCGCTACGCGCGTCGCCAGCTCACCTGGCTTCGCAAGCTCGACGACGTCCACCTCCTCGACCGCACCGGGCGCCCCGATGACGACGTCGCGGCCGAGATCGACGGATTGCTCGTGGGCAGTCACCCGCTCGGTGAGAATGCGCGGAAATGAGGTTCGAGAAGTGGCACGCGCTCGGCAACGACTACGCGATCATCGAGCGCGACGCGCTGCCCTGGGAGCTCACCGCGGAGCGCGTCGCCCGGCTCTGCGCGCCGCACTTCGGGATCGGCGCCGACGGCATCCTGCTCCTGGAAAGGCCGGCGGGCGGGGGAGCCGTCGCCGAGCTGCGGATCTTCAATCCCGACGGCTCCGAGGCGGAGCTGTCGGGTAACGGCGCCCGCCAGGCCGCGCTCTACCTCCGCCGTGCGGGATGGACCGATGCGGACGAGTTCGAGATCGAGACCCCGGCCGGCCCGGTGCGCCCCCGGATCGCCGCCCCGGACTCGGTGACGATGGAGCTCGGCCGCGCCTCGCTTACCTCGCCGGATTACCCGAGCGGGCCGCCGGACGGGACCGGCGCGATCGATCTCGACGGCCGGCGCTGGGAGTTCCGGCACGTCAGCGTCGGCAACCCGCAGTGCGTGATCGAGGCCGGCGATGAGCTCGAGCGCCTCGACCTGAGCGCGCTCGGACGCCGGGTCGAGACCCACGAGCTGTTCCCGAACCGCACCAACGCCTCGTTCGTGCGCTTCGACGGCTCGCGGGTCCGGGCCCGGATCTTCGAGCGCGGGGCGGGAGAGACGCTGGCGTCGGGCACCGGCGCGAGCGGGGCGGCGGTGGCCGCCCACCTCCGCGGCGCGGCCGACCCGATCCGGGTCCGGATGGACGGCGGCGAGCTCGAGGTCGAGGTCTCCGACGACCTCGACGTCCGGCTCACCGGGAGCGCGGAGCCGGTCTACGCCGCAGAGCTGGCGCCGGAGCTCGCGGACGCGCTCGGGCGCCTTTAGACGTAGGCTCCCGGCCGATGGAGAGCGCCACCAGCGCCACGAAGCCCGAGCGCACCGCCCCCTCGCGCCGGCTCGAGGCGATCCCGCCGTACATGTTCGCCGAGCTCGAGCGGCGGGTGTCGGCGAAGCGGGCGGCGGGGATCGACGTGATCAGCCTCGGCATCGGCGACCCCGACGAACCCACCTATCCCCACATCGTCGAGGCTATGCGTGCGGCAGTCGGTGACCCCGCGAACCAGAACTACCCGGCGAATCGGGGGCGCGAGGAGTTCCGCGCCGCGCTGGCCGGCTTCTACGCCCGGCGGTTCGGGGTCGAGCTCGACCCCGGCTCGGAGGCGATGCCGGCGATCGGCGCGAAGGAGTGCATCTACAACCTCTGCTTCGCGTTCTGCGATCCCGGCGACGTCGTCCTCGCCGCCGATCCCGGCTACCCCGTCTACACCGGCGGCCCGACGCTCGCCGGCGCCGAGCCGGTGCTGCTCCCGCTCCGACCCGAGCTCGGCTTCGCCCCCGACTTCGATGAGATCCCTCCGGCTGCGCTCGAGCGCGCCCGGCTCCTGTTCCTCAACTATCCGAACAACCCCACCGGCGCCGTCGTCCCCGACGGTCTCTTCGAGCGCGCCGTCGCGCTCGCCCGCGACCACGACCTCCTCGTCGTCCACGACAACGCCTACTCGGAGATCACCCGCGACGGCTACGTCGCGCCGAGCTTCCTCGAGACCCCCGGGGCGAAGGAGGTCGGGGTCGAGGTGTTCTCGCTCTCGAAGGGCTTCAACATGACTGGCTGGCGCTGCGCGGCGATCATCGGCAACGCGGAGGCGATCCGCACCTACTGGCGGCTGAAGACGAACATCGATTCCGGCCTGTTCGAGGCGATCCAGCTCGCCGGGGTCGCGGCGCTCGAGGGTCCGCGGGAGCCGATCGAGGAGATGAATCGGGTCTACGCCCGCCGCCGCGATCTGGTCGTCGGCGCGCTCGCCGAGCTCGGGGTCGAGGTGACGCCGTCGAAGGCGACGATCTACGTCTGGGCGCCCGTTCCGGACGGGCACACATCGATCTCGTTCTCGGAGCTGGTCCTCGAGCGGGCCGCGGTCGTCGTCTCGCCGGGCTCGATGTACGGGCCGTCGGGCGAGGGTTGGTTCCGGATCTCGCTCACCACCCCGGACGAGCGGATCACCGAGGCCGTCGGGCGGATGAAGGAGCATCTGAAATGAACAATGGCGAGTACCCCTACGACCTGCACATCGCCGAGCGCTTCTTCACGAAGCCGGCGCCGATGCGCGAGTTCCCCGCCCACAGCCAGGCGCCGGAGACGGCGCTGGCGCTGCTCGAGAGCGAGGTCGTCCTCGACGGCGACCCCCACAAGAACCTCGCCACCTTCGTCACCACCTGGATGGAGCCGGCGGCGCAGGCGGTGATCCTCGCCAACCTCCACCGCAACTACATCGACCACGCCGAGTACCCGCAGACGGCGGAGATCTCGCGCCGGTGCGTGCGGATGCTCCACAACCTCTTCCACGGCGACGGCGAGCCAGACGCCCCCGGGGCTGCCTGCGCCGGCTCCTCGGAGGCGGTGATGCTCGGAGCGCTGGCGATGAAGTGGCGCTGGAAGGGTCGCCGCGGGCGCGACGGCAAGCCGACCGATCGCCCGAACCTGGTCTACGGCGCCGACGTCCACGTCGTCTGGGACAAGTTCTGCCGCTACTTCGACGTCGAGCCGCGGCAGGTTCCGTTGGCGAAGGGGCGGGTGACGCTCGGTCCCGACGACCTCGAGCCCCACATCGACGAGAATACGATCGGGGTGGTGGCGGTGGTCGGCACGACCTTCACCGGCGACTGCGACGACGTCAGCGGGATCGACGCCATGCTCGCCGAGCTGGCCGGCCGCGGGCTCGAGGTCCCGATGCACATCGACGCCGCCTCGGGCGGCTTCGTCTTCCCGTTCTCCGACCCCGACTTCGCCTGGGACTTCCGCCTTCCCTCGGTGGGCTCGATCAACGTCTCCGGGCACAAGTTCGGGCTCGTCTACCCCGGCGTCGGCTGGCTCGTCTTCCGCGACGAGGGCCAGCTCCCCGAGGACCTCGTCTTCTACGAGGACTACCTCGGCGAGCGCGACGCCACCTTCACCCTCAACTTCTCGGGCAGCTCGGCGTTCATCCTCGCCCAGTACTACAACTTCGTCCGCCACGGGCGGGCGGGCTACGCCTCGCTGGTGCGGGCGATGGACGCGAACGCGAAGAGCCTCGCAACCGAGCTCGCAAAGGAGGACGCCCTGGAGCTCATCGAGGGGGCTCCGCGGCTGCCGCTGGTGATCGCCAAGGTCCGTGACTCGGAGGCGTTCAGCGGCCGCGACCTGGTCGCCGAGCTTGCGCAGCGCCGCGGCTGGCTCGTCCCCGCCTACGGGCTTCCGCCGGCGAACGACGAGGTGCAGGTGCTGCGGATGCTGGTCAAGATCAACCAGACCCGGGAGCTGGTCGACGGGCTGGTGGGTGACTTCCACAGCTCGATCGAGGAGCTGCGCGAGCGATCCGCCGGGCGGCCCGGCAGCCGGCCCGCCCACAGCGGTCATGGCTACTAGGGCCGGCGGAGGCCAAGCGGGCTAGGCGGCGGCCGCCGGGAGCTTGCCCTCGGCCTCGAGCATGTCCCGGAGGCCCTGCTCGAGCCCGCGGGGTGAGTAGCCGAGCTCGGCGATCGCCTTGTCGTGCTTGGCCCAGAAGGTGACGCCGTCGGCGGAACTGATCAGCTCGCGCAGGTTCGGCGGCTGCCCCATCGCCTTGCCGACCAGCGGGCCGATCGGCGTCATCAGCTTGATCAGCCCGGTCGGCACGTTGAACCGCGGCGACCTTCGCCCGGACACCTTGGCCAGGGTGTCGATCATCTCCCGCATCGTCGTGATCTGCCCGCCGAGGATGTAGGACTCGCCGACCTTCCCAACCTCGAGGGCGAGGATGACGCCGTTGGCGACGTCGTCGACGTGGACCATGTTGAAGCCGGTGTCGGGGAACGTCAGCGCCGGCAACCGCCCGGCCAGGAACTGGTTCATGAGCTGGCCGATCGAGGAGTGGTCGTCGGGCCCGTAGACGCCGCCCGGCTGGACGATGACGCACGGCAGGCCCTCGTCGGCGATCAGGCGCCTGGCGACGAGGTGCGCCTCGTACTTGGTCTGCTCGTAGTAGGAGGTGAAGTCGCGCCCGGGCGGCTCGTAGCCCTCCTCGACGACCTTCCCTCGGGTGTTGCCGAACACCGCGACCGTCGAGATGTAGACCGCCTTCGGGACCTTGGTGCCGAGGACCGCCCCGAGCGCGTTCTCGGTCCCCGCGACGTTCGCCTCGTACATCGCCCGGTGCTCGGACTCAGGGATCCCGACCTCGTAGACGGCGGCGCCGTGGACCACGGCGTCGCAGCCGTCCATCGCCCGCTCGAGAGCGGCCCGATCGGCCAGGTCGCCGCTCACCAGCTCGCAGCCGAGATCGGCGAGCGCGGCGCCCTTGTTCGGGTCGCGTACCAGCGCCCGGACCTCGTCGCCGCGGTCGCGGAGCGCGCGAACCACGTGCCCGCCGATGAAGCCGGTGCCGCCGGTGACGAAGACCAGCATCGCGCTCGCCAGCCTATCGAGTGCTCCTATCCTTGGATGGGTGGAGCAGCCAATCCGTCAGCGCCGCGCCGGGGCGAGCGATCGCTCCTCCGACGGCGCCGGCCTCCAGAACCCGCGCGCCCGCCAGCGGGCGCTGGCGGTGGCGGTCGCCCCCCGGGCGCCGGGCGACGCCGACGCCCTCGCGGAGCTCAAGGAGCTGCTTCGCACAGCGGGCGTCGCGACCGCCGGCGACCTGATCCAGGCCCGCGACCGCCCCGACCCGAACCGCTACCTCGGCCGCGGCAAGCTCGGCGAGGCGAAGCGCGCGCTCTCAGAGCTCGACGCGAACCTGGTCGCGGTCGACGACGAGCTCGCGCCGCGCCAGGAGCGCAACCTCGAGCAGGCGCTCGGGGTGCCGGTGATCGACCGCACCGCGGTGATCCTCGACATCTTCGCCGACCACGCGCACAGCGCCGAGGGGAAGCTCCAGGTGGAGCTCGCCCAGCTCGAGTACAACCTGGCCCGGATGCGGGGCCTTTGGACGCACCTCGAGCGGCTCGGGGGCGGGATCGGCACCCGCGGTCCCGGCGAGTCGCAGATCGAGACCGACCGGCGCCTCGCCCGCGACCGGATCGCGACCCTGCGCGGGCGCCTGCGCCGGCTCGAGCGGGGACGTGAGTCGATGCGCTCCGAGCGGAGGGCGGCGCCGGTGCCGACGGTCGCCCTCGCCGGCTACACGAACGCCGGCAAGTCGACCCTGCTGAACGCGCTGACCGGCGCCGGCGCCGGGGTGGGGGAGAGGCTCTTCCAGACCCTCGACCCGACGACCCGCGTCTACCGCCACCGTGGCCGCGCCTACCTCCTCACCGACACGGTCGGGTTCATCCGCAAGCTCCCGCACCAGCTGGTCGAGGCGTTCAAGGCGACGCTCGAGGAGACACGCATCGCCGACCTCATCGTCCACGTCGTCGACGCCTCGGAGCCGGCGCCCGCCCGGGCCGAGGCGATGGCGGCCGTCGAGGAGGTGCTGGAGGAGATCGGCGCCGGCGAGGCGCCGCGGATCGTCGCCTTCAACAAGATCGATCTGCTCGCTGACGACGCGACGCGGCAGCTCGTGATCGGCCGCCGCGACGCCGTCGCGATCTCGGCGCAGACCGGCGCCGGCCTCGACCAGCTCCGCGACCTGATCGAGGGCGCCTTCGCCGACACGCTGCGCGAGATCGAGCTACTGGTCCCCTACTCGGACGGCGGCCGGCTCGCGGAGCTCCACGACGTCGCCGGCGAGCTCGAGCGGACCGAGCGGGGGGACGGGGTGCTGGTCCGCGCCCGCGTTCCGGCCACGCTCGTCCACCGCTTCGCCGAATTCGCGGTCAACGGCAGCCCGGCCTCGCCAGGCCCCGAGTAGCGACCCCGATGGAGCTGAGGGTGCTCCGCCTCCGCGACGGCGCCCGGCTACCGTCGCGCGGGCGCTCCGGCGACGCGGGTCTCGACCTCCATGCCGCCGAGCCGGCGACGATCGCCGCCGGGGCCCGGGCCAGCGTCGGAACCGGGATCGCCGTCGAGATCCCGCCGGGCCACGCCGGCCTTGTGCTGCCGCGCTCCGGGCTCGCCGCCCGCCACGGCATCGCTCTGGTCAACGCACCCGGCCTGATCGACTCGGGCTATCGCGGCGAGGTCCGTGTGTTGCTGCTGAACACCGACCGCGAGCGGGCGTTCGGGGTCGAGCCGGGCGATCGGATCGCCCAGCTCCTCCTCACCCCGTACGCGGATGCGGAGCCGGTCGAGGCCGCCGAGCTCGCCGCCAGCACCCGTGGGGCGGGCGGTTTCGGCTCGACGGGGCGCTAGCTCCCGCCGATCGACGGCGGCCTCGAGACCAAGCTCGCGAGGCGCTTCGGGGCGACGAGGCAGTAGCTGGTGGCGATCAGCTCCGCGATCTCCTCCCAGTCGGTGTCCGGGTGCTCGGACGCAACCCCCACCCAACCCTTGCTCCCCACGTAGGCGGGCACGAAGAACGGCTCGCCGTTCGCGAGCAGCGCCTCGCGCTCGACGGGGTCGGCCTTCACGGTCAGCGACGAGCCGTCGGCCGCCGCCGTGCAGAAGATCCGCCCGCGGCCGCTCCCAACGCGAAAGGTCGGGTGGTCCCAGGTCTCGAGCTCGAATGCCTCCGGCAGCGCCAGGCAGAGGCTGCGGACGCGCTGCATCGGGTCCATGCCGGCGCCGCGGACTCAGGCCCGCGCCGCCGTCCACTCGGCCTTGTGCGCGCGTTTCGCCGCCTGATAGTCGGCGAGTGTCTCCGGGGAGTCGACATCGCCGAGGGTGGGGTGCGGCGGCACCAGGCCCTCGGCCGCCTCGACGCCGAAGCGCTTCGCGAGCACCGCCCCGAGCGCCTTGACCTTCATCTCCCCGAACCCGGGGAGCGCGGAGATATTCGCCCGGAGCCCCTGCGCGTTCGCGGCGTCTGTCCAGACCCGGGCGGCGTCGCCGTCGTAGCGGTCGCGGACATGGACCGCGAGGTCGTGGACCCGCTGCGCCATCGACCCGGGGAAGCGGTGGATCGCGGGCCGGGCGCGGAAAACCGGCTCGAGGTCGGCCGCGGCCAAGGTGTCGGCGTCGAACGCGCCGAGCCGCTCGCGCAGCTCGAGCGGACCCGAGAACGCCTTCTGGACCGTCACCTGCTGGTCGAGCGCGAAGCCAACCAGAAGCGCGAGGGGGTCCGTGGCGATCAGTCGATTCGCCTCGTCCGAATCGGTGAAGTAGACCCGATCGGGCATGGGTCGATCGTAGCCGCCGACCTCAGCCGAGCGCCGCCCGCCGGGCGGTCTCGTGCGCTGCGCGCTCGAGCGCGTCGTCGAGCGGGGCGAGCTCGGGCTCGGCGCCCGCGCGGCGGGCGAGCGCGAGCTGGATCAGGCGGTCCGCGAGCCACGCGTTTTTCGGCAGCAGCGGCCCGTGGAGATAGGTCCCGATCATGTTGCGGCGGCGGACGCCCTCGCGGCCGTCGCCGCCGTTGTTCCCGTAGCCCTTCACCACGCGCCCGAGCGGCTCGGCCGCGGCGCCTAGGTAGGTCCGCCCGCCGTGGTTCTCGAACCCGGCGACGAGGCGCGGGCCGCCGCCCAGATCCGCCTCGATCGCAACGTTCCCGATCAGCCGCGGACCCGGCTCGCGGACCGTCTCGAGATCGGCGAGCCCGAGACCCTCGATCCGCTCGTCGCCGAGCTGGTAGGAGTGACCGAGGAGCTGGTAGCCGCCGCAGACGGCGAGCAGGACCGCGCCGTCATCGACCGCGCCCGCAACCACGTCTCGCTTGGTGCGGAGCATGTCGGCGGCGACGAGCCGCTGGTCGCGGTCCTGGCCGCCGCCGACGTAGAGGAGGTCATGGGCGCCGGGGTCAAAGGCCTCGCCCGGTCCGGCTGCGTCGTAGGAGAAGCCGATCCCGCGCCACTCGCAGCGGCGGCGGAGGAAGATGATGTTGCCGCGGTCGGCGTAGATGTTCATCTCCTCCGGGTAGAGGGCGAGGAGGCGGAGCTTCATCCGTCCGCCCTCAGGATCAGGACCATCGAGCCGACGTGCGCCTCGGTCGCCGCCACCTCGACCCGGCAGTCACCTCGCAACCCGACGGATTCGGCCTCGGCCTCGACGCGCGCGGGGTCGAGCAGCGCGAGCCGGTCGACGTGGGTGGAGGCATCGATCTCGCCGCCCGCCCTCACCCGCTCACGCCGGCGCCGCGACTCCATAACCCCGGCGCCGACGCTGACGCCGAGGGGGAGGCTCGAGTAGACGACGCCGTCGAGCTCGCGAAGGTCCGGAAGGGGGGCGGAGTCGCCCGGTTCCGGCGGCAGGATGGACTCGGGCACGCCCTCGATCACCGCCGCGGCCAGCAGCCCGCCGCGGGCGAGGTGGGCCCGGCACGCGGCGAGGAGCGAGCGGCGCTCGACGGCGTCGAGGAAGAGCTGGAGGAACTGCATCGGCGCGAGGATCACCTCGAAGCGGTGATCGAGGGAGAGCTCACGCGCGTCGGCGACGATCACCTCGACCTCCAGTGCCTCGGCGGCGGCGCGCCGGGCGAGCTCGGCGGCAAGTGCCGCGTCGCGCTCGACGGCGACGACCCGGTGCCGGCGGCGGGCGAGGTGGAGTGCCACCCGCCCGGTCCCCGCGCCGAGCTCGAGCACCGGGCCGGAGCGCTCGGAGGCGAGCTCTTCCCAGAGGCTCAGGTCGCCGCCGTAGCCGCCGCACTCGACGTCGTGCCAGACGATGGCGGGATCGGCCGAGGGCGAGGACGCGCGCGCACTCATCGCCAGTACTCCCGCGCCAGCCCCCTGGCCGAGAGCAGGCGCCGCAGCTCGATCAGCGCGGTGTACGTCGGGAGCGCGACGAGGCGCCCGTCGCTTGCCGCGACGGCGGCGTCGAGCGAGCGCTCGATCGACTCCTCGACCTCGATCCTCCCCGCCTCGAGGCCGGCGTACTTGAGCCGCACAGCCATCTCGGCGGCCCGTGTGCCGGCGCACGTCACCCGCCGCGCGGCGCCGGCGAGGAGCTCGAAGTCGGCGTCCCAGACCCACGAGATGTCGCGCCCGTCGGCGATCCGGTCGTTGAGCGCGATCCACAGGTCGAGCCCGACATCGCCGTCGGCGCCGGCCTCGAGGCGCAGCGTCCGGATCACCTCGTTGGCGCCGGCCGGGTTCTTGATCAGCATGATCGCGAGCGCGACCCCGCCGACGACGATCGTCTCGACGCGGCCGAAGGCCGCCTCGGTCGCCGCGATCCCGCGCGCGGCATCGGCGGGCGGGACGCCGAGCTCGCGGGCCGCCGCCAGCGCCGCGAGCGCGTTGTAGACGTTGTAGAGCCCGGGGAGGGGGAGCCGGAGCTCGACCTCCCGGTCGGGCGTTCGGACCTCGACCGTCGAGCCGCGCATGCCCTCGAGCGAGACCCGGGTGGCGACGATGTCGGGCGCCGGGCGCTCGGCGTCGCAGCTCCGGCACCGGTAGTGGCCGAGATGGCCGACGAACGCGCGCTCGTAGGCGTAGAGCGCGCCGCAGCGGCGGCAGTGCTTGGCGTCGTGAGCGTGCTGGAGCTCGGGGAGCGCGACGTCGGGGTCGTCGACGCCGAAGTAGGTCACTCCCTCGCGGCGCCGCAGCTCGCGGTCGCGGCCGAGGTCGGCGACCAGCGGATCGTCGGCGCAGAGGACGAACCGGGTCCGACCGGCGCGCTCGGCGACGAGCCGCCCCCACTCGTCGGCGAGCCGCTCGAGCTCGCCGTAGCGGTCGAGCTGATCGCGGAACAGGTTGCCGAGGACGACGAGCTCGGGATCGAGGGCCGCGGCGATCCGCGGCAGCCAGGCCTCGTCGACCTCGAACAGACCCTCTGTCCCGTCCTGCTCGAGGAGCGCGGTCGCCACTCCCCAGCTCATGTTCGAGCCGGCGCGATTGTGGACCGGAGATCGGCCGGCGCCACGGAGGGCGGCGGCGATCATCGCCGCGGTCGTCGTCTTCCCGTTGGTGGCGCTGACTATCGTCGCCCCGTCCTCGAGGCCCGCCCCGAGGCGCTCGAGCGCGTCCGGGGCGAGGCGCAGCAGGACCCGGCCGGGCAGCGTCGTCCCGCCGCCGCGGCCGCTGCGGCGGCTGAGGGCCCCGGTGGCCCGCGCCACCGCGAGCTTCGGCGCGAACGTGCGGCTCATCGAATCACTCATCTAGCCCGTCGCGGGCGGGGCGAGCACGCGAAGCGCGCGGGGGAGGAGGCGGACCGTCGCCGGGAGATCGGTGAGGTGGTCGCCGTCGGCGAAGAGCGCGAAGGGCCGGTCGGCGGCTATCTCCACCTCGCGGACGCGGCGGACCACCACCTCGTCGAGCTCGACGTGGGTGCCCTTGAACAGTCTCGGAAGCACCGTAAACAGGAAGCGAAGCTTAGGAAGGTCCTCACACCAGACGATGTCGAGAAGGCCGTCGTCGAGCTCCGCCGACGGCGCCGCGTACATACCGCCCCCGTAGGCCTTGCTGTTGCACGCCCCGACCGAGTAGCCGAGGAAGGCGTGGCGCTCGCCGTCGAGGCCGAGCTCGAAGCGCGCCGGCCTCCACGCGGCGAGGGCCCGCAGCGCCGCGTAGACGTAGACCAGGTTGCCGCGAACGATCGTCACCTCGTTCGCGAGCCGGTTCGCATCGGAATCGAAACCGCAGCTAGCGATCCCGAGGAAGCGGCGGCCGTTGGCCTCGCCGACGTCGATCTCGCGCGACGCGCCGGCCGCCAGGACCGCGACGGCGCCGTCGGGCTCGCGGGGGATCCCGAGGACCCGCGCGAGATCGTTCCCGCGGCCTCCCGGGACGATCCCGAGCGTCGCGCCCGTGCCGGCGAGCGCGCCGCCGATCTGGCCGATCATCCCGTCGCCGCTCATCGCCACCGGGATCTCGCCGGCGGCGACCGCCTCGCGGGCGGAGGCGATCCCGTGCTCGACGTCCTCGGTCCTCACCACCCGGTGGTCGAGGCCGCGTCCGGAGAGCGCCCGCTCGACCACGGGCAGCAGCCTCCGCGCGTGGCCGCCACCCGCCGACGGGTTGACGATCAGCGCGATCCGCGCGTCCGGCTCCACCGCGCGCGGAGGCTAGTGCTATTCACGGCGGCGGCGGCCGACCCAGTAGGTCCCGGTGCCGGCCTGGCCGCGGGCGAGGGGCTCGACGCCGCGGCGCCGAAAGCCTCGGTCGAGAACCGCGTCGGGCGTGTAGAAGGGCGTCGCCTGGCCGAAGCTGGAGGCGATGATCACGAAGCCGCCCGGGCGCAGTATCCGGGCCGTCTCGGCGAAGAACGGCGGCATGTTGAGCTGGGAGACGAGGTCGAACGAGTCCTCCGCGAACGGCAGGTCCGACGCGTCGGCGACGCGGAACGCGACCCTACCCTCGGGGTCGAGGCCGACCTTGCCCTGGGCGACGCGGACCATCGACGCCGAGATGTCGACGCCGCGGACGCTCGCCCGCGGGAACTCGCGGGCGAGGAACAGGGCGGCCTCGCCGGTGCCCGTGCCGAGGTCGAGGATCCGCTCCGGGGCCGGCTTGACGTGTAGGGCGGCGGCGGCCACCGGCGCCAGGTGGGAGACCGAGCCTGCCCCGGTCCGCTCGTCCCAGAGGCGGGCCCGGTCGTCGAAGAACCTGCGCATCCAGGGCCGAACCAGTGGCCAGAGCGCCGGTGCCCGGGTGACGGTGGCGCTCAGGGCGCGCCCGATCGCCCGTGCCCGTGGGCGCGGCCCGCTCCGAGGCTCCTCCTCCGCCGCCACCGGGCCATGATCGCAACCATCTACGCTTCCGCGCCGATGCGCCTCCGCACGCCCTCTCTCGCGGCGCTCGCGACCGCCGCCCTCCTCGCCGCCTGCGGCGGGTCGTCGGGGTCGAGCTCCGACGCCTCCTCGCGGTCGCCGAGCGGCGGCGGCCTGCCGGCCGGCTGCAAGGAGGTCGCGAAGCCGAAGCCCAAGCACGTCAAGCTGAAGCGCCCGCCGCAAACGGTGAGGCGCGGCGAGAGGCTGACGGCGACGGTCTCCACCAGCTGCGGGAGCTTCGAGATCGCCCTCGACACCCGCGACTCGCCGAAGACGGTCAACTCGTTCGCCTACCTCGCGAAGAAGGGCTTCTACGAGGGCCTCGACTTCCACCGGGTCGTCCCCCACTTCGTCATCCAGGGCGGCGATCCGCTCGGCAACGGGCAGGGCGGCCCCGGTTACACGGTCGTCGAGCGGCCGCCCGCGAACACCACCTACCGGCGCGGGGTGGTGGCGATGGCAGAATCGCAGTTCCAGCCGCCGGGGGCGTCCGGCAGCCAGTTCTTCGTCGTCACCGCGCCGGCGGACGCCGGGCTTCCGCCCGACTACGCGGTCCTCGGGAAGGTGACCAGGGGAATGGCTGCGGTGATGCGGATCGCGAGCCTCGCCAACCCGAAGCTCGGCGCCCAGGGGGGCGAGCCCCGCGCGCCGGTCGTGATCGACCGGGTCACCGTTCAATAGCCTCGGCTCGATGGCTGCGGTGAAGGTCGGAGAGGCGGCGCCGGAGTTCGAGCTCCCCGGCACCGGTGGGCGCAGCTATCACCTCCGTGACTACCGCGGCCGGGGGGTGATCCTCGCCTTCTACCCGGGCGACTTCACGACCGTCTGCACCCGGCAGTTCTGCTCCTACCGCGACGACGGCGACCGCCTCGCCCGGCTCGGGCTCGCGCTCCTCGGGATCTCGCCGCAATCGGTCGACTCGCACGACCGGTTCGTCGCCGAGTACGGCCTCAATGTCCCTCTGCTCGCGGACGAGCGTCTCGAGGTGGCGAGGGCCTACGGCGTCGTGGCACCGGGCGGGTTCGTCAGGCGCTCGACCTTCGTCGTCGACGGCGACCTCGTCGTCCGTCACCGCCACATCTCGCTGGTCGGCCTCAGCTTCGACAGCGTCGCGGCCCTCGAGCGCGCCGTCGCCGCGATCCGGTAGTGGAGCCGGCGCAGTTCGAGGTCCGCCGCGGCGATCTCGCTTTGCGAGGCGAGGAGGTGGGGGATGGCCCGCCGATCCTCCTCGCGCACGGCCTCACCGCAACCCGCCGCTACATCGTCCACGGCTCAAACGCGCTGCCCCGGCGCGGCTACCGGGCGATCTCCTACGACGCCCGCGGTCATGGCGAGTCCGATCCGCCGGGCGGGTCGAATTATGGATACCCGGAGCTCGCCGACGACCTGGCGGCGGTGCTCGACGAGCGGGCAAACGAGGAGCGGGCGATCCTCGCCGGCCACTCGATGGGCGCCCACACGATCGCCGCCCTCGCGCTCGCCCAACCCGAGCGCGTCGCCGCGATGGTGCTGATCGGCCCGGCGACGACGGGCGTGCCGCTCGAGCCCGAGGCGCTCGAGGGCTGGGATCGGCTGGCGGGCGCGCTCGAGCGCGACGGGATCGAGGGATTCGTGCGGGCGAATGAGAACCCGGCGCTGGAGCCGCGCTGGCGCGAGACCGTGGCCCGGATCACGCGCGAGCGGCTCGCCCGCCATCGCCACCTCGACGCGGTCGCCTCGGCGCTCCGCGAGGTGCCGCGCTCGATGCCGTTCGATGGGCTCGACGAGCTCGAGTTCCTCGACCTCCCGGCGCTGGTGGTGGCGAGCCACGACGAGGTCGACCCCGGCCACCCGTACCCGGTGGCCGAGGCCTGGGCGGGTCGGCTGCCGCGGGGGCGGCTCGTCAGCGAGCCGAAGGGCGCCTCGCCCCTCGCCTGGCAGGGCGGGAGGCTGTCGCGGGAGATCGCCGCCTTCTGCGAGGAGTCGCCCGTCCGAGCGCGGCTCGGGCGGGGCTAGCGCCGGCGCACAGGGGTGGCGGAGGTGAGCGAGCACGAGGTGCGGCTGCGACAGGCCGTGCTGGCGGCGCGGGACCTCGACGCGGTCACCGAACGACTGCGCTCCGAGCTCGGCCTCGGCGAGCCGTTAGCCGATCGCCGGGCGATGGCGCGAGGTACTGGGGGTCGACCCCCACGCGGCCGGGGTGGATTTCGCGAGCGGCGAGGATCGCGGGCCGACGGCGATCCGCATCCGCGGGCGATCGCGGTCGCCGGTCGAGATCGGCGGCGTCCGGTTCGAATTCGCCTAGTTCGCCGGTCGCGGCCGGTCGGCCAGCCGGTAGACGATCCGCAGCCCCGACCAGGTCTCGTCGATCGCGCAGACCTTGTTGTCGACCAGCCCGTTCGCGAGCGCGAGCTCGCGAACGACGCCCTCGGTGAGGTCCGTGTCGACGCCGGAGGAGCGCTTCGGCCAGGCGATCCACAGCCCGCCGGCGGGGTCGAGCGCCCGCTTCAGCGCGCCGAAGCGCCGCTCGAGCTCGCCTCGGCGGCGGGCGAAGAAGACGACGACGTCGAGCGGGCCGCGAAGCCGCGAGGTGACGTCGACGTCGGGCAACGGCCCGATCGTCTCGTCGAAGCCATCCGGCGCGCCAACGAGCGCGATCCGGTGGCCGCCCTTGATCCCGAGCTTGCGCTCGAGCGGTGTTCCGGAATAGCCCGCCATCGGGAGATCCTAGGTGCGGGGTGCGCCGCCGCATATGCTTTGTCCGTGCCCGTCGACGACGGCCAGGCGATCCACTACTCCGCGGTCGAGCGCGGGACGCCGGTCTATTCCTCCGACGGCGTCGAGGTCGGCAAGGTCGACGCCATCCTCGACAACTACCGGGAGCGGATCTTCGACGGCATCGTGATCGAGGACTGGAACGGCGACCTGCGCTTCGCCGACGCGCCGGAGGTGGCGCGCACCGCCGAGCGCGGGGTGACGCTGTCGATCCCCGCGTCCGAGGTCGCCGAGCTGCCGCCCCCGGAGACGGCCCCGAAGACGTTCCGGGTGAATCCTCGTGCGGGGCGCCTCGGCCGCCTGTTCGGCGGCGGCTGGAAGCGCGGCTAGCGAGACTCGGGCGGCGCCGCAGCGACGCGGGCCGACGCATGCGGCTCGCCGCGCCCGTCGGTGACCCACACCCGGTCGCCGGCGGTGAGCACGCGGACGATTCCGGCTGCGGCCGGCGCCCGGTACTCGATCTCGGCGTCGAGGCCGCCGTCGAGTTCCGGCGCGAGGCGCTCCTCGACGATCTCCCAGTAGGCGGCGTTGTTGACGTGGCCGGCGACGTCGAGGTCGGCGGCGCGGAACGTCCAAGCGGCACTGGCGGCTCCCTCGGGCGACGGCGGGTGGCGGAGGCGTCCGCGCGCCCGCCGCGCGCCCGCGACCGGCCCGTAGGCGGCTCGGAAGCGCTCGGGGAGACGCGCCGGCAGCCTGGTCTGAGGATCGAGGTTGATCCACACCGCGACCGCCTCGACGGCGGCCCCATCGCCGTCGATCGTGGTCCGCCGCTCGGCGGCGAGGGGCGAGAGCCCGCTGCAGAAGGTCCGCAGGCGAAGCTCGGCGGAGAACCGTGGGAAGCGCTCCACGCGGATCCGGCACCGCCGCACGACCCAGAACCCCACGTCGGCGAGCCCGGCGTCGACGAGGTCCGCGTAGGCGAGATCCTGGAGCCAGCGGGCGATCTCGTCGAGCCGCATCCGTCCGGCGGTGGTGACGTCGGCAGGCCCGACCCGGTGGCGCTCCTCGTAGACCCGCGCGCCCGCCGGCGGCGCGATCAGCTCGTCGTCCATCGGCGGATCGTAGGGCGTTTATGTCAACCGCCACCGAACATTTGTTCGGGAAATCCCGTCCGACGCTATCGGCAAGCTCCAGGCGTGGCACGTCCCAGTCGGCTCGACCAACGGCCGCGTCCCCGAGGGCGGCTACCCGCCGATCGACCCCGAGCTCGGCGGCTTCCTGGGGGATTCATGGAGGGAGCGGCCAGATTCACGATCCCACGACGGGATCTGGCGCGAGGCCGTCCTCGTCGCCCAGGCCGACCGGTCGCCGGCTCTGGAGGCGGAGCCGCGCCGGCTGGGCACGCGGCTCCACAAGGTCCGCAGCTTCGAGGCGTCATAACCGAGGTTATAAGGCGGTGAATCAGCGTCCACGCGGCGGGCGCGGAAACCCCGCCCGGTCCCCCGCGTAGCGGATCAGGACGCTTGCCCAGGTGCGAAACGGGCGCCAGCTCTCGGCCAATTCGCGGAACTCCTCGGCGCTCAGCCGGTCCTCGCGCCCGTAGAGGCGGCCGGCGTGCGAGCGGACGATCGGCTCGTCCACCGCGAGCGAGTCGGTGGCGCCGGTCGCCCTGACCGCGATCAGCCCCGCGTAGAACGGCCCGATCCCCGGCAGCTTCTGGAGCTCCGACATCGCCGCCGCTAGATCCATCTCCCGCAGCCGCTCAGCGTCTAGGCGGCCGTCGCGCGCCGCAGCTGCGACCGCCCGGAGGCGGTCGGCCCGCGTCCCGTCGAGTCCCGGCAGCGGGACGGGTTCACATAAACGCGCCGGCAGGGGGAACGAGCGCACGACCTCGCCCTCGAGCTCGAACGAGTCCCCCAGCTCCTCCGCGAGGCGCTCCCGCGCCGCCTGGCCCTGCGATTGCCCGCGCCGGTGGCTGATCACCGCCCACGCCGCCGCCTCGTACGGCGAGTTGAACGAGACCGGCCGCAGCCCCGGATGGCGCCGCTGGAGCTCGCCGATCACCGGGTCGCGCTCGCCGACCCGCAGCCACTCCGTCCCCGAGCGATCGAGCGACAGCACGCGGGCGATCTGCCGCTCGACGGCGCGCGCGTCGCCGCCGGCGTGAATCGCGATCCGGACCTCGTCCGGACGCGGCTGCCGCACGATCGCCGCCGCGTGCTCGCGGTAGCGGTCGAGCGGGAACGCGAGCCGCAGCGCCGGCTCCGCGCCGACGGATTCCTCGGCCCTTCGCGGGCCGAAGCCGAATCCCGCCGCGAGCGCGAGCGAGAAGGGCCCGTCGGGCCTGATCGCGCGCCCCCGCGTCAATTCATCGACGGATCCGCCGGCATCCGCGCGATCAGCGCGTACTGGCCCCCCTTGCGAGCGAGGACGCTGCTCCACAGCGCGCCGGGGTCGTCGGGGAAGAGCTCGGCCGGGAGCGGGGCCTCGACGATCCAGGAATCGATCTCGAGCTCGGCCTCGAGCTGCCCCTCGCCCCAACCCGAGTACCCCGCGTATGCACGGCCGCGGCGGACGACCGAGCCGAGGTCGTCGAGCTCCACTCCGGCCGAGGCGAGGCCGACGTCGGCGGCGACGATCCACGCGGCTGCGTCTGGATCGGAGAACTCGGCGAGGAGGACCACCGCGTCGGGCTGGACCGGGCCGCCGACGAACACGGGGCCGTCGCCGGCGATCCCGGCGAGCTCGGGCGAGACCTCGCCGAGGCTCGTCTCCGAGGGCCGGTTGAGGACGATCCCCATCGCCCCCTCGTCGTTGTGCTCGGTGACGAGCACCACCGTGCGGGCGAAGTTGGGGTCGACCAGTGCCGGCGACGCGACGAGCAGCTTTCCCCGCAGCGACTCCTCCACCCCGTGATTGTCGCGCGCCGCGCGGCCGAGCGGGGTCCGCGCCCCGCTAACCTCGGTCCATGGCGTACGACACCTCAGAACGCGATTTCGAGGCGCGCGTCATCGAGCGCTCGCGCGAGGTCCCGGTGGTCGTCGACTTCTGGGCCGAATGGTGCGGCCCGTGCCGGACGCTCGGCCCCGCCCTCGAGGCGGCGGTCGCGAAGCGCGCCGGCGAAGTCGAGCTGGCGAAGGTCGACACCGATCGCAACCCGAACCTGGCGATGGCCTTCGAGATCGCAAGCATCCCCGCGGTCAAGGCCTTCCGCGACGCGCGGATCGTCGGCGAGTTCACCGGCGCGATCCCGCCGGCCCGGATCGAGGCCTTCCTCGACCGACTCGTCCCGTCGCCCGCCGACCGGCTCGCGGCCTCCGGCGACGAGGCCTCGCTGCGCGCCGCCCTGGAGGCCGACCCGCGCCACACCGAGGCGGCCAACGCCCTCGGGCGGATCCTGGTCGAGCGTGGCGACGGCGAGGAAGCCCGCGAGCTCCTCGGGCCCCTCGAGGGCGACTTCCTCGCCGACGGCCTGCTCGCCCGGCTCGAGCTCACCGGCGGCAACGGCAACGCTCCCCAAGACGGCCTCGACGAGGCGTTCGCCGCCTGGGACTGCGGCGACCGCGAGCGCGCGCTCGAGAAGCTCCAGGCGGCGATCGCCGAAGCCGCCGATCCCCACCGCCGCGACCTCCTGCGCCGGGTGATGGTCGCGATATTCACCGAGCTCGGCCCCGGCGACCCGCTCGCTCGAGCGCACCGCCGGCGCCTCGCAGCCTCCTTGTCGTAGTCATGGCCGCAGTCGACCCGGCATCCGGCGTCGGGCTCTTCGCCGCGGTCGGCGCGGGCATCGTCTCGTTCCTCTCCCCCTGCGTGCTCCCGCTCGTGCCCGGCTACCTCTCGGCGGTCACCGGCGTCTCTCCCTCCGAGCTCGAGCGCGCCGGCTGGCGCCGCGTCCTCGCCCCGAGCCTCATCTTCATCGCTGCCTTCTCGGTCATCTTCGTCATCCTCGGCCTCACCGCGACCGGGCTGGGGCAGATCCTCAGCGACCATCGCTCGACTCTCGAGAACCTCAGCGGCGCCCTGATCGTCGCCCTCGGCGTCCTCTTCGTCGTCGCCGCGTTCGTTCCGCGCCTCGGCCGCGAATGGCACGTCGAGGCCCTGCTCGCGCGTGCCGGCAAGGGCGGCCCCGCGGTCGCCGGCGCCGCCTTCGCGATCGCCTGGACTCCTTGCATCGGCCCCACCCTGGGCGCGATCCTCACCGCCGCCGCGGCGTCGAGCTCCGCCGGCCATGGAGCCCTGCTCCTCGTCGCCTACTCCGCCGGGCTCGGGATCCCGTTCCTCGTCACCGCGCTCGCCTTCTCGCGGATGACGACCGCGTTCGCCGCCGTCCGCCGCCACTACGCGATCGTGATCGGCCTCGGCGGCGCGATCCTGGTCGGGATGGGAATCCTGATCCTGACCGGAGAGTTCACGCAGCTCAACGTGAAGGCGCAGGAGCTGACGAGCAACCTGGGTATCAATCCCTAGTGGGTCGTCTCCCAACCTGGTGCCTGAATTGACGAGACGCAGGCGGCGCCTGGCAAGGACGCAGGGAGCCCGCATAGCAGCGCTATTCGGGCGACCGAGGACGCAGCCAGGCGGCGATCTGCGGCCGTCATTTCGGGTGCAAGGTTGGGTGACGGCCCACTAGCTACCCTGAGCCGGGATGGCGGCCTGGACGGACTGGATCATCGCCCATCGCAAGCGGGTGATCGCGGTCTGGGTGGTGATCGTGATCGCCGGCGGCTGGGGCGCCTCCGGCCTCGGCAGCCTCCTCACCAACCGCTTCAGCGTCCCCGGCTCGGAGGCCGAGCAGGGCCGGACCCTCCTCGGCGAGCATTTCCAGCAGCGTGGCGACGGCGACTTCACCCTGATCGGCCGGGCGACCGCCGGCGCCGCCGCGAGCCCCGCCTTCAAGGGCTCGCTGGAGCGCGCCTCGCGGCGCGGCGCGGCCGTCATCGACGGCGCCCGCGCGGGGCTCGTCCAGCCCGCCTCGCCGCGGATCGCCTACGTCCAGATCACGACGCCGCTCGAGAACCAGGACGCCTCCGACGAGACGACGGCGGTGCGCGACGCGATCGGCCAGGTGCCGGGCATGAAGACGTACCTCTCCGGCGCCCCAG
>JBKPNB010000237.1:0-4608 GCA_046732395.1 Actinomycetota bacterium
GGGCTGGAGGCGGAGCAGCGTCGCCTCGCGCTCGAACAGCTCGAGGCTGGCGATCGCCGCGGCGCACGCGAGCGGGTTGCCCGTGAAGGTGTGGCCGTGGAAGAACGTGCGGAGCTCTTCCGGAGCACCGAGGAACCCCTCATAGACCCGCTCGGTGGCGAGGGTCGCGGCGAGCGGCAGGTAGCCCCCGGTCAGTCCCTTGCCGAGGCACAGCAGATCGGGCGAGACGCGCTCCTGCTCGCAGGCGAACATCGTCCCGGTCCGCCCGAACCCGGTCGCGACCTCATCGCAGATCAGCAGCACGCCCGCCTCGTCGCAGAGCTCGCGGACCCGCCGCAGGAATCCCGGCGGCTGGATGCGGATCCCGGCGGCGCCCTGGACGAGCGGCTCGACGATCACCGCCGCGGTCTCGTGACCGTGGAGGTCGAGCACCCGCTCGAGCTTGCGCTCGTCGCCGGACGCGACCCGGCGGGCCTTGAACAGGAGCGGGCCGAAGGCGCCGTGGAAGAGGTCGATTCCGCCGACCGCGACCGATCCGAGCGTGTCGCCGTGGTAGCCCCCCTCGAGCGCGACGAACGAGGTCCTCCGGGGCTCGCCGGCCTGGCGCCAGTACTGAAACGCCATCTTCAATGCGATCTCGACCGCGGTCGAGCCCGACTCCGAATAGAAGACTCGCGCGAGGCCAGGCGGGGCGAGCGCGACGAGGCGCGCCGCGAGCTGCGCCGCCCCGCGGTGGGTGAGGCCGAGCATCGTCGAGTGCGCGACGCGGTCGAGCTGGTCTCGGACGGCGGCGTCGATGTGCGGGTGCCGGTGCCCGTGGACGTTGCACCACAGGGAGGCGACGCCGTCGATGTACCGGCGCCCGTCGGCGTCGATCAGGTCGGTGCCCTCGGCCCCCTCGATCACGACCGGGTCCTCCTCGCACCAGACGCGCTGCTGGGTGAACGGATGCCACAGGTGGCGCTTGTCGAGCTCGGCGACCCGGTCGGCCATTCCCGGCGCCGACCTTAGACGCCGGCCCGGCGGGAACCGGGGTGAGACTGCGCTCAGCCCGCGGCGGGGACGCGGTCCCGGAGCTCGGCGACGGCCCCGGCGCCCGGGCTGATCGTGATCGCGCGCCGGCGGGCGAGCTCGACGCCGTCGCCGACCGGCCGAAGCTCGGCGCTCGCGAACACCGCGCTCATCACCGCCTTCATCTCGAGGATCGCGAAGCTCGCCCCGAGACAGCGGCGGCGGCCGCCCCCGAACGGGATCCAGGTGTAGGTGCCGGGCGCGGCATCGAGGAAGCGCTCCGGGCGGAACGCGTAGGGCTCGGGATAGATGTCGGGGTCGTGGTGGACGAGGTAGGCGTTTGCCACAAGACAGATCCCCGGCGAGTAGCGCCAGCCGGCCACCTCGACCTCCTCGCAAACCAGGCGCGGGGCAGCGTTCGGGAGCACCGGCCGGCGCCGCAGCGTCTCCTGGACAGTGGCGGTCAGGTACGCGTCGTCGTCATCGGCGTCGACCTCCGAGCGAAGCCGCTCGGCGATCCGGGGCTCGCGGGCGAGGCGCTCGAACGCCCAGGCGAGCTCCGAGGCGGTGGTCTCGTGGCCGGCGACGAGCAGCGTCATCAGCTCGTCGCGGAGCTCCTCGCGGGACATCGGCGTCCCGTCCTCATGGCGGGCCGCGAGCAGCATCGCGAGCACGTCGTCGCCCTCCGCCCCGGCCGCCCGCCGCTCCTCGACCAGCTCGAAGATCATCGCGTCGGCGCGCTCGCGCTCGCGCAGGAAGCGGCCGTAGGCGCCGCGCGCGGCCGCCTTCCGGCGCGGCGGCGGGAACAGCGAGCGTGGCCGCACCCCGAAGTCGAGGATGTCGGTGAGCATCGCCCGCAGCGAGTCGAGGCGCCCGCCCGGCTCGAGGCCGAAGACGGCGCGGAGGATGACCTCGAGGGTGAGGGCCTGTAGACGGCCGTGGAGGCGGATCGGCTGGTCGCGCGGCCAGCTCGCGACCTCGCGCTCGGCGACCTCCTCGACGAGGCCCGCGAGACGCGCCATCCGCTCGCCGTGGAAGGCCGGCAGCATCAGCTTTCGCTGCTCGAGGTGGGGGCCCTCGTCGAGCAGGATCACCGACCGGGAGCCGACGATCGGCTCGAGGACCCGCGCCCCCTCGCCCGGATGGAGCACATCGGGGGGCGCGGTGAATATCTCGCGCACGCTGTCGGGGTCGGAGTGCATGACGAACGGTGGCGTCGCCAGCAGGCGGATCGTGAAGCGCCTGCCGTAGCGAGCCCGGCAGTGTTCGAGGAAGGCCGTCGGGCGGGACCACCAGCCGAGGGTCTGGACGGCGCTCGGATAGCGGGGCCCGGGCGGTAGCGGCGAGCTCGGCACTCGTACCGAGGATATTTGCGCGCCTCGCGCCGATGTGTGACCAAGGTCACACACTTTCAATTGCGCAAACCTTTCGGATTTGCAATCATTCCGTTCGTGGAAGCAGCAACGAAGACGAAGGACTCCGCCCGCCGTCCCGCGGTCGGCGACGATCGCGATCTCGCGCTCCGCTTCGGAGCGCTGATGATGTGCACGCTGAGCTCCGACGGGGGCGGGGTGATGAAGGCCATCGACGAGAGTGGCCTCAACTTCTCCCAGATGAAGGCGCTCGTCACCCTCGCCGGGCGCGAGGACGCCGAGCCGGCGACCGTCAAGGACGTCGCCGAGCGCCTCGGCATCTCGCTGGCGTCGGCCAGCCGCGCCGTCGACACCCTCGTCAGGCGCGAGCTCGCGACCAGGGTCGAGGACGCCGACGATCGCCGCGTCCGCCGGGTCTCGCTGACCGCAGAAGGTCAGGAGGTCGCCGACGAGCTGATCGCCGCCCGCCTGGTCGGCCTCGAGCGCTTCGTCGCCTCGCTCAGCTCGCTCGAGCGCCGCCGGCTCGAATCCGCCCTCGACGTGCTCCTCCAGCGCGAGGACATCGCCGAGGCCTACCGCGCGCACCGCAGGAGGGCCCGCCCATGACGAGACACCGACATCTGATCACCGAGGCAAACGCCAAGTGGTGGACGCTCGGAGCGATGTGCTTCGCGCTGTTCATGATCATGCTCGACAACACGGTCGTGAACGTCGCGCTGCCGTCGATCGAGCGCGACCTCGGCTCGTCGATCTCCGGGCTCGAGTGGACGCTCAACGGCTACACCCTCGCGTTCGCAGTGATGCTCGCCACCGGCGGCCGCCTCGGCGACATCTTCGGGCGCCGGCGGGCGTTCCTGTTCGGCGTGATCCTGTTCGCCGCCTCGTCGGCGACCGCGGGGCTCGCGCAGAACACCGCCGAGCTCGTCGCGAGCCGCGTGATCCAGGGGATCGGCGCCGGCTTCATGATGCCGGCAACGCTGTCGATCGTCACCAACGCCTTCGACCCCTCCGAACGGGGCAAGGCGATCGGCACCTGGGCCGGCGTCTCGGCGCTGGCGCTCGCGGTCGGCCCGGTGCTCGGCGGCTTCCTCACCGAGCACGTCTCGTGGCGGGCAATCTTCTACATCAACATCCCGGTCGCGATCGCCGCCGTTACCGCCACGCTGTTCGCGGTCCGCGAGTCGCGCGACGAAACGGTGGGGCGGGAGGTCGACTACGTCGGCGTCGGAACCCTGACCGCGGCGCTGACGGCCCTGGTCCTGGCGCTGATCGAGGGCAACTCCTGGGGCTGGGGCTCGACGGCGATCATCTCACTGCTCGCCGGCTCGGTGGCCCTGTTGGCGCTGTTCGTCTACCTCGAGCAGCGGGTACGGGCGCCGATGGTCGAGTTCCGGCTGTTCGGGAGCCGCGACTTCGTCGGCTCGAACCTGATCGCCCTCGTCGTCACCTTCGCGATGCTCGCGCAGTTCTTCTTCATCGCGCTCTACATGCAGAACATCCTCGGCTACAGCCCGCTCGGCGCCGGAGTGCGGTTCCTGCCGGCGACGCTGATGATCGTCGCCATCGCGCCGCTCGCCGGCCGGCTTACCGACCGCATCGGGGCGAAGATCCCGATGGCCGCCGGCCTCGGGCTGGTGACCGTCTCGCTTTACTGGCTGACGACGCTCGGCTCCGGCTCCACCTACGCGAGCTTCTGGCCCTCGTTCGTGCTGATGGGGATCGGGATGGCGCTCGTGATGTCGCCGATGTCGACCGCGGCGATGAACGCGGTTTCCAACGCCAAGGCCGGGATCGCCTCCGGGATCCTGTCGATGAACCGGATGATCGGCGGCTCGCTCGGCGTCGCCGTGATCGGCGCCGTGTTCCAGGGCGACGTGCGCTCGAAGCTCGACCAGCTCCTCGCAGGCTCCGGCCTCAGCGTCGGCCAGCGCGACACGTTGGCGCAGGGCCTCAGCGGCGGCCAGGCGGCGGCCCCGAAGGGCGTCGGCCACGCCCAGGCGCAGCAGATCGTGACCGCCGCCCACGACGCTTTCGTTTCGGCCTTCGCCTCCTCGATGTGGGTCGCCACCGGCGTCGCCGCCGCCGGCGTCGTCGTCGCGGTGGCGATGATCAGCGGCCGCAAGCGGGCGCCCGAGCTCGAGACGCCGGCCGCGCCGCCGGCCGCCGAGCTCGCGACCGGCGAGCACGCCGCGGTTTGACCGACCGCGAGAGGCCGAGCTAAACC
>JBKPNB010000238.1:0-2632 GCA_046732395.1 Actinomycetota bacterium
GAGCTTCATCGCGTAGAGGTTGCGGTCGGTCGCGACCAGGATGTGCGGACCGGCGTTCACCTTCACGCGGTAGGCGGCTCCCATCTGCGCGCTCATGGACTCGGAGTTCATGACGGCGCTGGCGTTCGCCGCCGCCGACCGACCGGTCTGCGTCTGAACCAGCTCGCGAATCGACTCACCCTCTTCGAGGTTCCTCGCCGCCCCGGCGCTCAGCTTCTCGATCCGCCGCTTCCGACCGCCGAACATCGGAGCGATTCTATGCCGGGCTCCGCCGCTTGGGCAACCTCTTCCGTCCGGTCCTAACACGAACATTTGTTCCGGTGACCCACCCCGCCTACCTCCGAGAAAAGGCCCGCGGCCTCCGCGTCGAGAAGGGCCTAACGATCGACGAGCTCGCCGAATGCCTGGCCTTCTCGCGGTCGACGATCTACCACTGGGTCAAAGACCTCCCCATCAAGCGTACGACGCGCCAGACGATTGGCCAGCGGGCCGGCAACCGAGTGATGCAGGACAACTATCGGCGACGGCGGGAGGCCGCATACGAGGAGGGCTTGCGCACCTTCGACGAGCTCGCCGTCGATCCGACATTCCGCGACTTCGTGAACCTCTACATCGCCGAGGGATACAAGCGCTGCCGGAACATCGTCTCGATCGCGAACTCCGACCCCGCGGTCATCTCGCTGACCCACCGCTGGCTCCGCCGGCTGAGCGATCGGCGGATGCGCTACCGGCTCCAGTACCACCGGGACCAGGACCCCGCTTACCTCGCGCGTTTTTGGGCGTTCCGCCTGGGCATCGAACCCTCCGCCGTGTATCTGCAACGAAAGTCGAACACGAATGGCTTGGCGGCGCGGCGCTGGCGCTCGCGGTGGGGTGTGTTGACGGTTGAAGTCGGCGATACGCAGTTGCGGATGCGCCTCGAGGGATGGATCGTTGCCCTCCGACAGCGCTGGCTAGACTCGGGGCCGCCGGGGCGTGGCGCAGCCTGGTAGCGCGTTGCCTTTGGGTGGCAAAGGTCGGCGGTTCAAATCCGCCCGCCCCGATCGTCGCCGCAAACGTCGGCTTACCGACCCCACCGCGCGCCCCACCTCGGCTACGGTAATCACATGGTGCGCGATGCCGCGCTGGAATCGGTCTTCGAGCCGGTGCGGCCGCCGACCACGTTCGAGGAGACCGTCGAGCGCCTCGGGACCGCGATCCGCCTCGGGCTACTACCGGCTGGCAGCCAGCTACCGCCGGAGCGAAAGCTCGCCGGCCAGCTCGGGATCTCGCGCTCGACGCTGCGGCAGGCGCTGACGACGCTGGTCCAGAGCGGTCACGTCGTCTCGGCCCGCGGCCGCGGCGGCGGCAACTTCGTCACCGAACACCCCCCGCTCGCCGACGTCAACGGGAAGCTGCTCGACGAGGAGGCCTACGCGATCCTCGACTTCCGCGTCGCGGTCGAAACCGGGTCCACCGTCCTCGCCGCAGAGCGGGCCGAGCCCGCCGCCCTCGACCGCCTCGCCGACCTCGTCGAGCGGATGGCCACCGCCGATGATTTCGAGGACTATCGCCGCGCCGACGTCCGCTTTCACATCGGACTCGCCGAGGCGGCAGCATCCCCGCGGCTGGTCGTCGCGATGACCGAGGTCCAGGGGCAGATGAGCGACCTGATCGCCCTCATCGCCCACCCGGAGGAGGTCCTGACCCACTCGAACGCCCAGCATAAGCGCCTCACCCACCTCCTCCGCCGGCGCGACGCGTCCCGGGCGGTGCGGGTGATCCGCGAGCACATCGCGGGGACCGAGCACATCATCGCCGGCCTCCTCCCCCGCTCCGGCTGACGGCGCCGGATCGGGGTCGAACGATCAGCCCGCCGGTCCGCCCGGCTCGCGCCGCATGAACCAGTTCGGCACCCCGATCACCTGCTCCTCGCTGATCACCCGGAACCCGTGGCGCTCGTAGATCCGCACGTTCACGGGCTTGTCGGTCTCGAGGTAGGCGAGCTCGCCGGCGCGGTCGAGGCGAGCGCAGTACTCGGCGAGGATCCGGGTCCCGATCCCCCGCCCCTGGAGGTGCGCGTCGACCGCGAGGGGGCCCAGGTGCGAATGCGGCTCGGAGGGGTCGTGGGCGGCCCACGCCGCCACCCACCGCATCATCCGCGCCGAAGTCGCCGGGCCCATCGCGAGGACCGTCGGCAGGAGCCGGAGCTCATCGCGTATCGCGGGCTGGCAGGTGCCCGGAGGGGCGACGCCGGTCACGCCGACGAGCGTCCCCGCGTCGTGCGCGGCGAGCGGCGTCTGCGCCCTCATCACCCTGAAGAACGCTCCGAAGAACCGCTCTAGCCGGCGGCGGCGCCGCTCGGGGTCGGCGCCGAACGCCGCGACATGCAGCGGGTTGTCGCGCATCCCTCGGGCAAGCACCCCGACCGCCTCCGGAACCTCCGCCCCCGGAAGCTCCCCGACCTCGACGGCCCCCTGATGCCCCGGCGCGCTCATCGTCGGGCCAGCCTAGACAGTCGCCGCGGCCGCCCGCCACGCCCGCGTCAGACTTCTCGTGGTGAGCACCGACACACCCGACGCGATCGTCGTCGGCTCCGGCCCGAACGGTCTCGCGGCGGCGATCACGATCGCCCGCGCCGGGCGCTCGGTGC
>JBKPNB010000239.1:0-4590 GCA_046732395.1 Actinomycetota bacterium
CTCGGGGCGATCGACGGCGATCCCGGCATCCGCCCCTCCGCTCGCCAGTTCGTCGCCAACGCCGCCGTCTGGGAGCCGATCCCCGACGACGGCCTCGAGCGCTTCCCCGGCCGCGCGTCGTAGGCCAGCCGCGCCCCGGAGCGCGAGCTCTCGGTGAGATTTGTGATAGCGCGCGGACTGGTGGGTACTAGACCTCCCACACGGTTCGGGAGGTAGATATGACCACTGCGGAAGAAGCGGTCGAGTCGAGACGCGGGACCGCGGATGATGCCGGCACCGCGCTGAAACGCCACATCGGCCCGATCGGACTCCTGTTCGCCGGAGTCGGGTCCGTGATCGGCTCGGGGTGGCTCTTCGGCGCGCTCAACGCCTCGATCATCGCCGGGCCCGCCTCGATTCTCTCGTGGGCCATCGGCGGCTTGATGATCATGCTAATCGGCCTCACCTACGCGGAGTTGGGGACGATGTTCCCGGTGTCGGGCGGGGTGGTGCGCTTCCCGCACTACTCGTTCGGCTCCTTCGCCAGTTACATGATGGGCTGGATCACGTGGCTCGCCGCGGCGAGCGTCGCGCCGATCGAGGTCGAGGCGGCCATCCAGTACGCCTCGAACTACATCGGCGGGCTCGCGCACACAGCGGCGGGCAGCGGGGGAAACCCGGTCCTGACCTTCCCGCTCGGATACGTGGTCGCGGTCGTGTTGATGGCCATCTTCTGCTGGGTGAACCTGATGGGCATCCGCTGGTTCGCCCGGGCCAACAACGCGATCGTGAGCTGGAAGCTCTTCGTCATCATTCTCGTCATCGTCGCGTTCCTCGTCACGCAGTTCGCCGGCGGCAACCTGAGCGACTTCGGCGGCTTCGCCCCCTACGGCGCGCACGGCGTCTTCTCGGCGATCGCCGCCGGCGGGATCGTCTTCAGCTACCTCGGCTTTCGCCAGGGGGTCGAACTCGCCGGCGAGACGGATAATCCACGCCGGAACGTGCCGCTCGCGGTCATCGGCGCCGTCGGGATTTGCGGCCTGATCTACATCGCGCTTCAGGTCGCCTTCATCGGCGCCGCTCCCAGTGGTCGGCTGAGCCACGGCTGGTCGAGCCTCACCTTCGCCAACGACTTCGGCCCGCTCGCCGGAATCGCGGGGATCATCGGCCTCTCCTGGCTGGCGACGATCCTCTACGTCGACGCGGTGATCTCCCCCGCCGGCACCGGCCTCGTCTACACCACCGTCACGGCGCGGATCTCGTACGCGATGGCTCGCAACCGCAATGCCCCCGACGAGCTCGAGCGGACGAGCGACCGCGGCGTACCGTGGGTGAGCCTCGCGCTGGCGTTCATCGTCGGCCTGATCTTCTTTCTGCCGTTCCCGGGCTGGCAGAAGCTCGTCACCTTCATCACCTCCGCCACCGTCCTCTCGTTCGGCAGCGGCCCGCTGGTGTGGGCGGCGCTTCGCCGCCAGCTCCCCGACCACGAGCGGCCGTTCCGGCTGCCTGGCGGCCACCTCATCCCGTTCCTCGGGTTCTTCTCCTCGAACATGATCGTCTACTGGGCGGGGTGGCACACAAACTGGAAGCTCTTCGTCGCCATCCTCATCGGCCTCGCCATTCTCGCGGCGCAGGTCGTCTTCAGGCGCGACAAGCTGCCGCCGATGGATTGGGCCGCCGGAGCGTGGGTCCTGCCGTGGCTCGGGGCGCTGGCGCTCGTCTCCTACCTCGGCTCCTACGGGCACGGGCAGGGAGTGCTGGAGCTCGGAAGCGGCGCCATCGTGCTGCTGGTGGTGAGCGCAGTGGTGTACGCGTGGGCCTACAGGCTGCGCCTCCCGCCCGATCGCACCCGCTCGATGGTCAGCGAAGATGCCGCGGTCATCGAAGCGGGCGGGGTGGAGCGTGAGACCAGCGCCCCGTCGCCGGAGGCCGCTTAGACCGCCGTGCGCTAGCGCCGTCTCCGGCCCGGGGTCCAGCGGTTAGGCGTGGGATCGGCCACCCCCGCCTCAGCCGGGGTTGCCGGGGTGACCGTGGCGACTACCTCGTAGGTGATTCGAGGCCACGCCGAAGAGCCGAGGAATCTGCGGGTTCCGTGGTTCTCGTTACCGCAATTTGCGGACTTTGATCGGGCCGCCCAGCCGGGCGCGTCGTAGCATCCGCGCTCTGATGCTGGCGTAGAAGGGGGCACGCTCCGACCGTGCGGGGTTGAGGTCGGTAAATGGCCATCAGTGGAGTCGGGGTAGCGAAGTCGGCGCCGGCGGGCGCGCCCGAACGGCGGCAGGGCCACCACGACGACGCCTGGCGGACGCGCGCGGGGCGGCTCTACGAGGAGCTTCGAACGCCCACGGCCCGGATGGTCCGCCGGGCGTTCGGCCGCGCCTTCTCCGACGACGAGATCGAGGACGTCTACGGGAACGCATGGCTCGGGACGCTCCGCGCGCTTGGTGCCCGCCAGGCATCGCTCTCGGACGAGGAGATCCGCAAGTACGTCTTCACCGCCGTCGCCCACCATGCGAGCAAGGAGCTTCGCCGCCGCGGCCGTCGCCCGACCGCTCCGCTCGAGGCCGTCGGCGATGTCCCCGACCTGACTTCCGCTCCCGAAGAGCGCGCCGCGAGCGGCGACGAGCGCCGCCTGGCGCGCGATCTCCTCGCGTCGCTGCCGGCTCGCCGCCGAGCCGTGATGCTCCTTCGCTACGGCTGCGGCCTCGAGCCGCGGCAGATCTGCGCGTTGATCAAGGGGCTCTCGCCGCGCGCCTACCGCAAGGAGATCACCCGCGGGGTCGACGAGCTGACCGAGAAGCTGCGGCTCGTCGAGTGCGGCGCCTGGTGCGCCGATCGCGAGCCGTTGCTGAAGGCGTTCGCGGCCGGCATCGCCAGCGAGGAGGAGGCCCGCCAGGTGCGGCACCATCTCTCGCGCTGCCGCGATTGCTCGGAGCTCGTCGGTCGCCTCAGCGGCCACCTCCACGATCTCGGGGGTGCGCTCACGATGCCCGCGGCGTTGGAAGGGGTGCGCCACGGCACGTCGTGGCACGATTCCCTCGCGGACCTCGTCGATCGCGCCCGGGGCTCGCTCCCGGGAGCGTTGGGCGGCTCGCCCGACGCCGCAGACGGCGGACCAGGCATCGCCGCAAGCGGAAGCCTGCGCGGCAGCGGTGCCGCCGGCGCCGGCCTTCTGAGCAAGGTCGCCGGTCTCGGCGCCGGCGGCAAGATCGCGGCAGCTTGCCTCGCCGGCGGCGCGGTGGCGACGACGTGCGCCGCTACCGGCGTCCTCGGTCCGATCCACATTCCTGGGCCGAGCGGCGCGAAGCAGGCCACGAGCGCGAAGCCCGTACACGTCCATGCCGATACCTCCCCCGCCGAGGCACGCTACCCAGCGCCGATCGCTCCCCGGGGCGGGCCAGCGGTTCACGCCATCGAGGCACAGGCCGTGCCGGCCGCGACGTCACCGCCGCCACGCGATGCCGCGCCCGCACAGCCGGCCACCGCAACCGTGACCCCCTCGACGACGACGACCGAAAGCCCGCCGCCATCGCCGCTTGCCCCATCGACCCCGCCGGTCCAGCAGCAGTTCGGGGTCGCGGCAGCTTCGTCGACCAGCCCCGCGCCGGCGGCGAGCTCAACGGCTGCGCCGCAGTCCGCGAGCGGCGGCTCGGTCAGCGAGAGCGCTGGAGGCAGCGCCGCGCAGCAGGAGTTCGGGCCGTGAGGGAGGCGCGATGAGCATGCGAATCGTCAAAGCAGTCGTTCTCGACCTGGTCATGATTGGTGTGGGGCTCGCGCTAGTCACCACGCCGGCGTTCGGGGCTGGGTCAAGCTACGTGGTCAATCAATGCGATGCCGTAGGAAGCGGGAATCCCAACCACAGTGGTGCCTATCCCTATAGCGATCAAGACTTCAACACCGTTGGTAGCTGCACGGATCCAGGTGGCGACTACGCGATGCAGGTCAACAATGTCAGCGGCAGTGTCAGTCAAGGCCGCCACGGCACATGGACGTGGAACGCCCCGCCAGGCGAAGGCATCGTCTCCGTGGCGCTTCAGGCGAAACTCCGTAACGAGAACGGGTTTCACGCCCGCGTTTACGTAGCGAACAGCAGCGGGCTCCCCACCTCGATCTTTGCCGAGGGCGACAACTTCGGAAACTGGCAGGGTTACATCTGGGGGCCGGGCGCCCCGCAGGCAAAGCTCGTCGCGGAGCTGTTCTGTGCAACGCCAGGCTGCGCCCAGTCGTCCGTCGCCAAGACATGGATCCGCAGCGTCTACATCAGGGTCGCCGATCTGGCCGACCCAACGCTCCAGCACGTAGGAGGCGGTCTTCTCGCCGGGGGCTGGATTCGCGGCGTCCAGGGCATTGCCGCGGAAGGCGTGGACGGCGAATCCGGTGCGGCAGTCGTCCGCGCCACCGTACACGGCATCCCGATCGCCTATCAGCCTGGCGACTGTCGGATCCTGCCGAACACGACACTCGCGACCCAGTTCGATCCATGCCGGGACTCTCTATCCATGGCGGGAACCAGCGACACCCGGGGCACGCCCTTCCACGAGGGCGCCAACACTGTTCACATCTGCGCGCTGGACTTCGGGCTGAACCAGGCTTGCAGAGACATCACGGTCC
>JBKPNB010000240.1:0-3239 GCA_046732395.1 Actinomycetota bacterium
GCCCCCGGGCACGGCGCCGAGGCGGTCGCCGGGGCACTCGTCCGCGGGGGCGAGGCGGCGATGCTCGACGAGGCGCTGCTCTCGGTCGAGTACGACGCCGGCGGCTGGACGCGGCGGATCGGCCTCGAGCTCTACGAGACGCCGGGATCGCTGCCGCTGCGGGTGGCGGGAGATCGCCGCGGCGGGGATGACGGCGACGTGCTGCTCGACCTGCGGACCGACGGGGTCGCGGGCACAGGGCGCCTGACGCTGCTCCGCCCCGGCTGACGGCGTGCCGATCGAGGCGGTGATCTCCGACTTCGGCGGCGTCCTGACGACGCCGCTCCTGCAGTCGTTCGCGGCGGTCCAGGACGAGACCGGCATCCCGTTCGAGGCCTTCGGCCGGGCGATGGCCAGGATCGCCGAGCGCGACGGCGAGAACCCGCTGTTCGAGCTCGAGCGCGGCGAGATCACCGAGGAGCGGTTCCTCGCCCGGCTCGGAGGGGAGCTCGCGGTCGAGCTCGGCCACGAGCCCTCGCTCCACCGCTTCTACGAGGTCTTCTTCGACGCCCTGCATCCGAACGAGCCGATGGTCGCGCTGATGCGCGGGCTCCGCGACCGCGGCTACCGGATGGCGCTCCTGACCAACAACGTCCGCGAGTGGGAGCGCGTGTGGCGGACGAAGCTGGCGGTCGACGAGATCTTCGAGGTGGTCGTCGACTCGGCGTTCGTCGGGATTCGAAAGCCCGAGCCCGAAATCTACGAGCTGACGCTCGAGCGGCTCGGCGGCGTCGCGCCCGAGGCGGCGCTGTTCGTCGACGACGTCGATGTCAACTGCGAGGCCGCCCGCCGGCTCGGGATGCGCGCGGTCCGGTTTCGCGATTCCGAGCAGGCGATCGCCGAGATCGAGGCCGAGCTGCTAGATGAGTGATTCCACGACCCCGCGCACCCGGATGACGCGCCCCCGGGCACACGCGGCCGTGGAATCAATCATCTAACGCCCTGAGGCGGCAGCCGGCTCCGGCTCGGCGTGCCTGGGGGCGGAGGCCGGAGCCTCCCCCGGGCGTTCGCGCAGCGGCGTCCCCGCAACCGCGCAATGGGTGCAATGCTCCTCCGCCTCGCCCTCGGGCACCGCGGCGCGCTCGAGGACGTCGTCGCTGATCATCGTCCACGCGATCACCGCCCCGGCGATCGCGGTCGCCGCCGTCACGTACATCGCGATCTGGAACCCGTCGGCGAGCGCGTCCGGCCGCTGGAAGTCGGTGCCCGAGATCCCGGCGACGACCGGAAGGACCGCCACCGCGGCGAGCTGAGCGGTCCGCGACACCGCGTTGTTGACGCCCGAGGCGACCCCGGAATGGCGGGCGTCGGCCGCGGCGAGGGCCGTCGCCGTGATCGGCGCCACCGTCGCCGACAGCCCGAGCCCGAAGACGATCACCGCCGGCAGGACCGTCCCCAGGTAGGTGTCGCCGGGGCCGATCCGCGACATCATCAACATCCCCGCGGCGATCAGCAGCGGGCCGAGGGTGAGCGGCTTGCGCGGGCCGATTCGCTGCGCCCACCCGCCGGCGCGCGAGGACAGCGCCAGCATCAGCGCGGTGATCGGCAGCGACGCGGCGCCGGCCGCGAGCGGGGTATAGCCGAGGCTCGTCTGGAGGACCGCCACGAGCAGGAAGAAGACCCCGCCGAGCGCCCCGTAGACGACGAAGGTGAGGACGTTGGCGACCGTGAACTGGCGCGAGGAGAAGATCGAGAGCGGCAGCATCGGGCTCTCGGCGCGGCGCTCGACGGCGACGAAGACGAACAGAGCGAGCGCCCCGAGCGCGGCGGCGGCGGCGACCGCCGCCGGCGCGAGCCCGGCCGATCCCTGGATCAGGGCGAAGGTCAGTCCGCCGAGCCCGAGCGCGGCGAGCAGCGAACCGGCGACATCGACCCGCCCATGGACCGTCGGGTCGCGCGTCTCGGGGATCCGCCGCAACGCGGCGAGGACGACGAGCGCGCCGAGCGGCAGGTTGATGAGGAAGATCGCCCGCCACGAGACGCCGTCGATCAGATAGCCGCCCACCAGCGGGCCGGCGGCGGCGCCGATCCCGGTCAGCGCCGACCAGGCGCCGATCGCGCGGCCGCGGTCGTTGGGGTGGAAGGTTGACTCGATGATCGCCAGGCTGGCCGGGGTCAGGAGGGCCCCGCCGATCCCCTGGACGACGCGGGCGGCGATCAGGACCTCGACGTTGGGGGCGGCGGCGCAGGCGGCGGAGGCGAGCGTGAACCAGACGACGCCGACGATGAACATCAGCCGCCGCCCGTAGCGGTCGCCGAGCGAGCCGCCGAGCAGGATCAGCGCGGCGAGGGTCAGCAGGTAGCCGTTCAGCACCCACTGCAGCCCGCTGACGCCCGTGCCGAGGTCGCGGGCGATGGTCGGGAGGGCGACGTTGGTGACCGTCGCCTCGAGGAACGCGATCGCCGACCCGAGCACCGCGACGCCGAGCACCCACCGGCCGCGCGGCGTCGCGTAGCGGATCCAGCCGCCCTCGACGGCCGCGGGGGTGCTGATGGTGGCCTCGACCATCACCACCGAAGCTACCGAGCCTGTCTAGGAAACGGTTACGTGCTCCGGGCAGAGCTCGCGGAAGCGATGGCGTTGCGAGCGCGCCCAGGCCCCGAAATCGTGCCAGCCGACCTCCGGGTGGCGGCGGCGCAGGGCGCCGATGTCGACCGCGTGGCCGTCCTCCTCGAGCCAGGCGAAGAGGGCGCGGAGCCCGGCGGGCAGAATCGAGCGGTCGAGCGCGACGGGCTCGAGCGGGTGGCCGAAGACGGCCGTGAGCGCCGCCGCCCCCTGCCTCGCGCTGAGCTCGTCCGAGGCGACCGCGATCCGGCGGCCTGCGAACTCGGCCGGATGCTCGATCGCCTCCACCGCGAGCGAGACGACGTCGGCCACCGCCGCCTGCTGGAGCGGCCGGTCGACGGCGATCGGGCTTGGCAGCCGCCCGGCGCGAAGCGACGGCATGTTCCAGGGGTTGAAGAGGTTCTCCATGAAATAGACCGGGGCGAGGATCGTGTGTGCGACCGACGACGCTCGGATCCGCTCCTCGACCGCGAACTTCGCCCGCATCAGCGGCAGCGGGCTCGCCGCGCCCGCCCCGTCGCCGGAGACGTAGACGAGGTGCCGAACGCCGGCCTCGGCCGCCGCCCCGGCGACGCCGAGGCCGTGGCGCAGCTCGCCGTCGGGGCCCGCCCGGTGTGCGGTCCCGGTCGCGAAC
>JBKPNB010000241.1:0-3743 GCA_046732395.1 Actinomycetota bacterium
GGATCGCGCGGAACCGATCGAGGGCCGCCCCGCACGGCAGCACCGCGTCGCGGCCGGGCTGGGGTCGCAGCCCGCGGCGGCCGTCGTGGGCCTCGAACAGCTCGCGGGAGACGCCGGCCGCGAGGTCCACCCGGGCGGCGAGCCGGCGCGAGAGGGGGCCGACGAGCGGGTGGCGGACGTCGGTCCCGTGGAACGTCACGACCAGCGGGCGGGCGCCGGCGAGCGCCGCGCACCAGCCCGCGAGTCCGTAGTGGGCGTGGACGAGGTCGAAGTCGTTCGCGCGGAGCACACGGCGCAGCCGGCGGACCGCCCGCGGGTACTCGCCCCGGCCGGGCGGGAACTCGATGAGCTCGACGTCGACTCCGGCGCGTCGCAGGCCGTCGACCTGGTCGCGGACGAAGCTCCCGCGCTGGGGGGCGCTGGCGTCGGGCTTCATGTTCGAGACGACCAGCACCCGCACTTGGCCAGCGTATCCCGCGCCCCCGGCGTGCCCCCGGGGAAAGGGTCGGCACGAAGCCGCGCGCGATTCGGCGCCCTCGCGTCTGGATCGGCGCGCGACCCCGCGCGAGCATCGGTCGAAACCCGAACTAGGAGGATTCGATGCTGAAAGCGCTTATTCGCTGGGCCCGGATGGCCACCACCCGCCGGTCGCGGGCGATAGTCGCCGCGCTCGAGGCCGAGCGAGGACAGGGGACGGTGGAGTACGTCGGCCTGATCCTGCTGGTCGCGATGCTGATGGTGGCGCTGGTGGCGGCGATGAAGGGCTTCCACACCCAGGAGGGGAGGGACCTCGCGCAGCTCATCGCCGAGAAGATCAAGGCCGCCGTCAACGCCCTGACCTTCCACTGACGCCACGCGGGTAAGCGTCCGCCGCCCGCCCGCCGCGTCCCCGCGCTCCGGGGGTGCGGGGGTCGAGCGGGTGGGCCGGCGGTCAGCCTGCGTTCGGCCGGGCGGCGGTCAGCTCGCCTCGTCGAGGCGCCGGCGAAACGAGTCGGCCGGCTCGACGGTGGCGTTGAGGAAGCGCGCCTGGTCGGCGAGCGCACGATCGGAGGTGACGACCCGGACCCGCTCCGGGTGGGGATCGGCGCGCAGGCGGCGGACGATCTCGTCGTCGGCGGCGTTCGGGCCCGGCCTCGGCGCGTGCGCGATCTCGATCACCGGCGAGCGGATCGCCGGCCGCGGGGGCCGCTCGAAGACGACGGTCACGTCGCCGCCCTCGGCTGCGACCCAGCGCTCGAGCTGGTCGACGAGCCGGGCCATCGCCGCGTCGCGGTTCTTCCACCACCGATCGGGTCGGGTCCCGATCACGTTCATGGCGTCGACGATCCAGCGCACGCCTGGAGGCTAGTGACGGCCCCTGCGACCGCGGCGCCGGGCTCCCCGCCGGGTCTGCGAGGATGAATCGGTGAGCCTGGCCCGGAGCTACGAGCGCTCGCCCGCCGACGTCCGCCCGGTCTCGATCGAGCCCGGCTTCGTCCGCACCGCGGACGGATCGGCGCTCTACGGCCAGGGCGAGACGCGGATCATCTGCACCGCCTCGATCACGCCCGGGGTCCCGCGCTGGCTCGAGGGGTCGGGCCGCGGCTGGGTCACCGCGGAGTACGCGATGTTGCCCGCCTCGACCGGGCAGCGCAAGGAGCGCGACTCGCGGCGCGGGCGGCCCGACGGGCGGGCGGTCGAGATCCAGCGCCTGATCGGCCGGGCGCTTCGCGCGGTCGTCGACCTCGAGGCGCTCGGCGAGCGCGCCGTCTACGTCGACTGCGACGTCCTCCAGGCCGACGGCGGCACCCGCTGCGCGTCGATCACCGGCGGCTGGATCGCGCTGCGGCTGGCGACCGCGAAGCTGATCGAGGCCGGTGCCGTGGGGGGCGACCCGCTCACCGGCTCGGTCGCGGCGGTGAGCTGCGGGCTCGTCGATGGGGCCGCGCTCTGCGACCTCGACTACGACGAGGACTCGCGGGCCGAGGTCGACGCCAACGTCGTGATGAGCGGCGCCGGTGGCCTCGTCGAGGTCCAGGCGACGGCCGAGCAGACGCCGGTCTCGCGCGCCTCGTTCGACGAGCTCCTGGCGCTCGCCGAGCCCGCGATCGCGACCCTTCGCGACGCTCAGGCGGCAGCCTGCGAGTCGGCGGGGGCGGCGCTCGCCGTCTAGCGTCGAACCCGGGCGATGAGGCTGGTCCTCGCGACCCGAAACGAGCACAAGCTCCGCGAGCTCGCCGAGATCCTCGACGGCGTCGAGCTCGTCCCGCTCCCGGACCGGGTCGAGCTCCCGCCCGAGGACGGGGCGACGTTCGCCGACAACGCGCTGATCAAGGCCCGCGCCGCGCGCGCCGCGACCGGCGAGGCGGCGATCGCCGACGACTCGGGGATCGAGGCCCGGGCTCTCGGCGGCGCCCCCGGGCCGCGCTCGGCCCGCTACGCCGGCGAGGGTGCCTCCGACGAGGAGAACCTGGCGAAGCTCCTGCGCGAGGTCGAGGCCGCGGGCAACGACCGCGCCGTGGCCTACGTCTGCGCCATCGCCCACGTCGCCGGCGATGGCGTCGAGCGGCTCTTCTTCGGCCGCTGCGAGGGCGAGCTCGCGCGCGAGCCGCGCGGCACCGGCGGCTTCGGCTACGACCCGGCGTTCGTCCCCGCCGAGACCGGTCCCGACGATCGCCGGACGATGGCCGAGCTGCGCCCCGCCGAGAAGCACGCGATCAGCCACCGCGGGCGCGCCGCTCGCGCCCTTGCCCGCGGCCTCGGCCTCGAAGCGGACGGCGAGCCGAAGCGATGATCCGCACCAAGTCCGGCGCGGCGTCGCTCTCGATCGCCTCCAACTCGCTGCTGATCGCGGCCAAGCTCGCCGCCGGCGCGATCACGGGCTCGATCGCGATCATCACCGAGGCCGCGCACTCCTCGATCGACCTGATCGCGTCCGTGATCGCCCTGGTCTCGGTCCGCAAGGCCGACGAGCCGCCCGACCCCGAGCACCCCTACGGGCACGAGCGGTTCGAGAATCTGGCGGCCGCGATCGAGGGGATGCTGGTGATCGTCGGCGCCGGGATCATCGTCTTCGAGGCGACCCGCCGGCTCGTGGTCGGCGCCGAGGTCCAGCACCTCGGCGTCGGCCTCGCCGTCGTCGCCGCCTCGGCGGTCGTCAACACCGCGGTCGGGGGCTTCCTCGCCCGGCGCGGGCGCGAGCTCGGCTCGCCGGCGCTCGCCGGCGACGCCGCGCACCTGCGCGCCGACGCCCTCACCTCGCTCGGTGTCCTCGCCGGCCTCGCGCTGGTCGAGATCACCGGCGACGCCGCCTTCGACCCGATCGCCGCCCTCCTCGTCGCCGCGGCGATCGTCGTCGCCGGCCTTCGCATCCTCACCAGCTCGGGGCGGGCGCTCGTCGACGAGGCGCCGCCGGCCGCCGAGCTCGACCGGATCGAGGCGGCGATCGCCGCCGAGCGCGCCCGCACGCCCGAGATCGTCGGCTACCACAAGCTCCGCGCCCGCCGCTCGGGCGCCCGACGCTTCATCGACCTCCATCTCCAATTCCGGGAGGGGACGACGCTCGAGCGGGCGCACGAGGTGGCACACCGCCTCCGAGACGCGGTCGAGGCCGAGCTCCCGGGCTCGGAGGTGCTGATCCACGTCGAGCCGGAGGAATCGTTTCGCCCCTCGGCGACCGGGCCGCTGCGCTCGGGCTAGCCGGCGGCCGGCGCCGCCGTCGCGGCCGGGCTGGCGGCGGCGGTCCGCCCCGCGGCGTAGGGTTT
>JBKPNB010000242.1:0-7688 GCA_046732395.1 Actinomycetota bacterium
GGCGTCGGCACCGGAATCCCGAAGCGGCGCGTGGCGTCATACGCGGTGAGCGTCGCCGAGCGGTGGACGATGATGCCGGAGCGCCGGCGCCGCCCGCCGTGGCCCGGGACGACGACGTGAACCGGGCCGGGGTGGGCAGGCAGGGAGAGGATCTCCCAGAGGGCGCCAGCATCGGAGGCGGCGATGGCAGCATTGGTCCCGACTGCGAGCGCCGCAGCCAGCCAGCGGGCGCGATGGCTCGGCGCGATGTGACCGACCGCGTAGACGCCGCGGTGGCGTCGGCGCAAGCGTCCGGCTTGGACGCGCTGCGAGACCGCGCTGCGACGGAGACCCACGGCGGCCAACTGCCGCGCGGTACGAGCCCGTACTGCCGGGACGCAACCGCGGCGATGCGATCGTCGACGGAAATGGCGCCTCTGTCCTCCATACGCGGACAAAAGCGCCAGGCCGCGGTGATTTCGCCCCCTACCCAGCTAAACCCCACTTCGCGCCCGTACGCGCCGCGCGCCGGCGGCTCAGCCCTACGACTTCGTTCGCCCGTGGCTCAGCGCCGCCGCGGCGCCAAGGCCGAGGTAGACGAGGCCGCTCGCGTGTCCCAGGCGGCGGCTGCGGAGCCAACGGCGAACCCGGCCGCCGGCGCTCGCCGCGGCGAGCGCGAAGAGCGAGTCCCCGATCGCGGCGGTGACGTTGAAGATCAGGCCGAGGACGAGCGTCTGGAGCCACACCGGCCCGATCGCCGGGTCGACGAACTGCGGCAGGAATGCGAGCAGGAACAGCGCCAGCTTCGGGTTGAGCGCGCCGACCAGCAGCCCGTCGAGGTAGAGGCGGCGGTCGCTGCGGGCGGGCGCCACGCGGTCCTCGGTCGCATCCTCGGATCCGAGCAGGGCGCGGATCCCGAGGTAGATGAGGTAGGCGGCGCCCAGGTACTTGACGACCGTGAACGCCTCGGCGGAGGAGGCGATCACCGCCGCGAGGCCGACCGTCGCGGCGAGCACCTGGAACAGATTGCCGGTCTCGACGCCGAGCACCGACATCAGACCGGCGCGGCGCCCGTGCACCACCCCGCGCGTGACGACGTAGATCACCGCCGGACCCGGGAGCAGGACCAATCCGACGCACGCGACCGCGAACACGTAGAGGGTCTCGGGCCGCGGCATCAGTGGTGCCTCCCATGACGCTGTGCCGGAAATGGCGACGCCCAAGCGGCGCCAGGCAAGGACGCAGGGAGCGTGGCGTGCCTGAAGGCACGCGAGCGACCGAGGACGCAGGATGGCGCCGCTTGGGGTCGCCAGTTGCGGTGCAGCGTCATGCGAGGTACCACTTAGTAGGTCTCGACGATCTCGTAGAGCGTCGTGCGCTGGGCCGGGGTGCGGCCGGCCGCGCGGGCGGCGGCGATCAGCTGGTCGGGATCGAGCCGGACGCCGTGGCGGGAGCCGGCCATCCGCGAGATGTTCTCCTCCATCAGCGTGCCGCCGAGGTCGTTCACGCCCCACCGCAGGCTCTCGGTCGCCGCCTCGAGCCCCATCTTCACCCAGCTCGCCTGGACGTTGGGGATCGTCCGGCCGAGGGCGAGGCGGAAGGCGGCCGTGTGCTTGAGGTTCTCGGCGGCGGAGATCTCCTCGATGCCGTGAGTGCGCCCGAGCAGGGTGTTGTAGGGGATGAAGCTGAGGGGCACGAACTCGGTGATGCCCCCGGTCCGCTCCTGGAGCTCGCGGACGACCCGCATGTGGCGGGCGAGCTCGGGCGCCTCCTCGATGTGGCCGAACATCACGGTCGAGGTCGAGCGGAGCCCCGAGCGGTGGCAGGCCTCGATGATCTCCACCCAGCGCGCGACCGGCAGCTTGTTCGGGGAGATCCGGGCACGGACGCCATCGTCGAGGACCTCGGCGGCGGTCCCGGGGGTGGAGCCGAGGCCGCAGCCGTGCAGGTAGTCGAATACCGCCTCGGGCGAGCGACCCGAGCGCTCGCACATGTAGTGGACCTCCATCGGCGAGTAGGCGTGGAGGTGAATCCGTGGGGCAACCTCCCTCGCCAGCCGCAGCCAGCGGCCGTAGTGCTCGAGCGTGTAGTCGGGGTGGATCCCGCCCTGCATGCAGATCTCGGTGGCGCCGAAGTCGACCGCCTCCTGGACCCGAGCCTGGAAGTCGTCCTCGGTCACGTGGTAGGCGTCGGGTGAGCGGCGGCCCTGCCCGAAGCCGCAGAAGGCGCAGCCGACGACGCAGATGTTGGTGAAGTTGACGTTGCGGTTGACGACGAAGGTCGCGACCTCGCCGGCCAGCTCGGCCCGCAGCTCGTCGGCGGCGATCCGCATCTCCTCGATCACCTCCGCCCGACGCTCGGCGAAGAGCGCCGTCAGCTCGACCTCGCTCAGGGCCTCGCCCTCGCGGCCCCTGGCGATCGCCCGCGGGGCGATCGCCGGATCGGGGGGCGCGAAGCGCCGCCGACCGCTCGCGCCGCGAGGGATGAACGACCAATACTTGAGCTTGACCACGTCGAGCACGCCCTGGTCGATCCAGCCGGGGTCGAGGTAGCGGCCGTAGGCGCAGAGCCGCTCGGTGAGCGCGTAGCCGCCGGGCGCGAGGCGCTTGCGGACCTGGTGCGGGCTCGGGAACGGCTCCTCGGGCGAGATGTGGTCGCCGTTCGCCGACAGGCCGCCGAGATCGGTGGCGCCGGCGTCGACCAGCTCCACCCACCAGTCGGAAAGGTTCGGCGGGACCTGGACGCCGACGTCGGGCATCAGCTCGCGGGCGGCGATGACCAGCGCCTTCATGTCCTCCAAGGTGATCGGCGTCGCCCAGGCAGGGGGCTGGTGGCTCGTGGCAGGTGGAGTCGCATCCGCAGCCAGCCGCTCAACCTGCGACCCGCCACCTGCCGCATGCCCGTCCTTCCAGCTCCGCCGCGCAGCGCCATCCGCTATCTCGGCGACCTCCCGCCCGTAGTAGCGCGGATGCGGGACGAAGTTCTGGAGGATCACCTCCTGGATGTGCCCGTGGCGCGCGTTCACCTCGGCCAGCGCCTCGAGCGAGGCGATCCGCTCGTCGGGGTCCTCGCCGATCCCCACCAGGATGCCGCTGGTGAACGGGATCTGGAGCTCGCCCGCCGCCTCGATCGTCCGCAGCCGCTCGCGCGGATGCTTGGTCGGCGAGCCGGCGTGGACCGTCTCCATCAGTCGCTCGGAGATCGATTCCAGCATCAGCCCCTGCGAGGCCGTCACCTCGCGGAGGCGGGCGAGCTCCTCGCGCTCGAGCACCCCGAGGTTCGTGTGCGGGAGCAGGCCGCGCTCGAGCGCCCGCTCGCAGGCCCAGCAGACGTAGGCGACGAAGTCGTCGTGCCCGTACTCGCGGAGGCGCGCCGCGACCTCGGCGTTGTGGCCCGGCGCCTCGCCGGTGAGGATCAGGAGCTCCTTGGCGTTTCGCCGCACCGCGTCGTCGAGCCGGCGCTCGACCTCATCCGGTGCGTACAGGTGCGGCCGGTGGGTGGCGAAGGCGCAGTACTTGCAGAAGCAGCGGCAGGTGCGCGACAGCGACAACGTGTAGTTGCGCGAGAAGGTGACGCGCCGCACGCCGGTCAAGCTAGCGCACGGCGGCGCCGGCCCCGATCCGCTGCGGTGTTCCCCGCTCAGCCCTGGCGTTCGCGCGCCACGGTCGAGACGTCCTCGGCGACGTGCTCGACTGTCTCGACGGGGCTCGTCGGCGGCTCCGGGCCGAGGGCGAACTGCGGCCCCGCGAGCACGAACCGGTAGAGCAGCGCGGCGGCGAGCGCCCCGACCGCCGGGCCAACCAGGTAGGGCCAGGTGCCGCCGAAGAAGTTGCCGATCAGCGCCGGGCCGAACCACCGGGCCGGGTTCACGGCGCTGCCGGTTAGCGGGCCGAAGATCATCACGTCGAGGCCGAGGGTCAAGCCGATCACGAGGGGCGCCCACTCGCGCCGGGCGCGCGGGTTGAGCGCCACCGCGCAGACCCCGAGCACCAGCACGAACGTCCCGATCGCCTCGATCCCGGCCCCGGCGACGTTGCCCGACAGCAGCGGGCTGACCGAGGCCGCGCCGTAATGGCTGGCGCGGCCCTCGTCGAGGAGGAAGGCCTTGACCAGAAGCGCGCCGAGCACGCCGCCCGAGAGCTGGGCGAGGATGTAGACGACGGCGTCGACCGGGTCGATCCGCCTCAGGATGGCGGCCCCGAAGGTCACCGCCGGGTTGAAGTGACCGCCGCTGACGCCCCCCAGCGTCGCGATCAGCGCGAACAGCACGATGCCGTGGACGAGCCCGACGACCGCGAAGTCGGATCCAGTCTGCGCGTTTGCCGAGGTGGCGACGTAGAGCACCACCACGGTGCAAATCGCGAAGGTGAGGATCATCGTGCCGATCAGCTCGGCGATGTAGGCCGCGAGTCCTCGATCCTGCACTGGGGATTACCTCCTGTCGTGTGGCGTCGTCGCGCCGGCGCGGGCGCGAGCGCGCGGCAGTCTAGCTAGTTGCAGCCGCGCGATCGCCCGTTGCCGCGGCGTGTTCGCGCTCGTAATCGGCGTGGAGTCGCTTCGCGTCCTCGATCACCTCGAGCGCCTCCTCGCGCGAACGCCAGCCGTGAACCTCGACCTTCTTGTCCTCGAGCTCCTTGTAGATGGAGAAGAAATGCGTGATCTCGCGCTGGAGCTGCTCGGGGACGTCGTCGAGCGACTCGGCGTGGTTCCAGCCGGGGTCGTGACAGGGGACGCAGACGATCTTGTCATCGATCCCCGCCTCGTCCTCCATCTTGAACAGGGCGATCGGCTTGACCGCGATCACGCACCCCGGGAACGTCGGCTCCGACACGCAGACCATCGCGTCGAGCGGGTCGCCGTCGCGGCCCCGGTGACGGATCAAATACCCGTAGTCGGTCGGATAGACGGTCGAGGAGGAGAGGAAGCGATCGAGGATCACCTTGCCGATCCCCTCGTCGTACTCGTACTTGTTGCGTGAGCCCTTCGGGATCTCGATCAGCGCCAGGAGCTGGTCGCCGAGGTTGTGGTCGGCCATCGCGGCAAGCGTACCGCCGCCCCGGCGCGGGTACGCTGAGGCCCTCGATGAGGTCGGCCGCCGCGCTGCTGGCGGCCCTCGCCGCGTCGACCGCGCTCGCGGCTTGCGGCGGGGGCGCTGAACCGGGCGCTTCCAGGGAGGCGACGCTCGTGCTCGACTTCACGCCGAACGCCGCCCACGCCGGCATCTACGCCGCGCTCGGCGAGGGCTACTACCAGGACGCCGGCGTCGACCTGGCGGTGCGCGCACCGTCGAGCTCGACCGACGCGCCGAAGCTGCTCGCGGCCGGCCGCGCCGAGTTCGCGATCCTCGACATCCACGACCTGGCGATCGCCCGACGGCGCGGCCTGCCGCTGGTCGGCGTCGCCCCGATCGTCGACCGGCCGCTGGCCTCGGTGATCGCCGCCGACCGCCACGTGGTCCGCACCCCCGCCGACCTCGCCGGCAAGACCGTCGGCGTCACCGGGCTCCCCTCCGACAACGCGGTCCTCGACGCGATCCTCCGCGCCGGCGCCGTGCCGCCCGGCGACGTGCACCGCGAGACGATCGGGTTCGGGGCGATCCCGGCGCTCGCCTCCGGCCGCGTCGACGCGGCGACGGCGTTCTGGAACGACGAGGGCGTGACGCTCGCGCGCCGCGGCGTCCCGATCCGCATCTTCCGGGTCGACGACTACGGAGGGCCGAGCTACCCCGAGCTGGTACTGGCGACGACCGAGCGGATCGAACACAGCCGCCGAGGGCTGGCGAGGAGAGTCGTTCGGGCGACGCGTCGGGGTTACGCGCTCGCGGCCGCCCACCCGCGCCGGGCACTCAACGACCTGCTCGCCGCGAATCCGGATCTGGACCGCGCCGAAACGGCCGCCCAGCTCGCAGCACTCAATCGGGCGCGAGCGTTCCAACCGCACCTGCCCGCCCGGCGGTTGCGGGCGATGGTCACTAGAGGCTTCGACGGGCCTTGAAGTCGCGCCGCACGGATTCCGGCCGGCCCCACATCTGGACCACCTCGGCGCGCCCCTCGTGCCAGTCGCGGACGACCATCTCGCCCTCGATCCCGGCCTCGTCGAGCAGCTCCAGGGTCCCCTTCACCGACTCGGCCGCGGCCGCGTGGCCGAAGCGGTGGGCGACGTTGAGCCGCCAGTGCCAGTCGGCCCTCGAGTAGGGCTGGCCATTGACCTGCGTGAGGATCACCGCGGCATCGACGTACTGCGTCTCGTCGGTGATCCGCAGGTCGATGACCAGGTCCGTCCAGTCGTCCGGGAGGGAGTCGAGGATCGACTGGAAATCGCCCGCTAGCGCCACCCGGCGAACCCTAGATGGTCGGCCGCGGCGGTGGGCTCAGCCGACGAACAGGCGCCACAGCAGGAAGAGATTGAGGGCGATGATGAGCGCGGCGAGGACGCCGGCCAGCGCCGAGAGCCAGCGCGGGTTCGCGAGCCCGCCCATCACCTTGCGGCGGCTGGCGAGCACGACCAGCGGCACCAGGGCGAACGGGATCCCGAACGAGAGGACGACCTGGCTGACCACGAGTGCGTCGGTGGGGTTGACGCCGATCGCGATCACGATCAACGCCGGCGCCAGGGTCAGCGCGCGGCGCAGGAAGATCGGGATCCGGCGGCGGATGAACCCCTGCATCACCACCTGTCCGGACATCGTCCCCACCGACGAGGAGGCGAAGCCCGAGGCGAGCAGCGCGATCCCGAAGATCGTCGCGGCGTGACCCGAGACCGTGTCCTGGAGGCCGTGGAACGCGCCCTGGATCGTCTCGACGTTCGAGAACGCGCCGCCCTCGCTGAAGAGCGCGGCGGCCATCACCATCATCGACAGATTCACGAGCCCGGCGAGCGTCATCGCGATCACCACGTCGACGCGCTCGAAGCCGAGGATGCGGCGTCGCTCGTTCTCGTTGCGGCCGACGATCCGCCGCTGCGTGAGCGCCGAGTGCAGGTAGACGACGTGGGGCATCACGGTGGCGCCGATGATCCCGGTCGCCAGCAGGATGCTCTCGGTCCCGCCGAACCCGGGGGTGAAGAGGTGGTGGACGACTTGCCCGCCGTCCGGGCTGGCGTCGATCACCTCGAAGCCGAACGAGACCAGCACGACCCCGGCGAGGACGGCGATCCCCGCCTCGAGACGGCGGAAGCCGGCCTGCTGGAGCGCGAGGATGGCGAACGCGCCGGCGCCGGCGATCAGCGCCGCCGGGAACAGCGGGATCCCGAACAGCAGGTAGAGGCCGAGGGCGGCTCCCACCACCTCCGCGATGTCGCACGACATGGCAACGAGCTCGGCCTGGATCCACATCCCGATCGATGCCGGCCGCGGGAAGGTCTCGCGGCAGAGCTCCGCGAGGTTGCGGCCGGTCGCTATGCCGAGCTTCGCCGACTGCGTCTGGACAACCATCGCGATCAGGTTCGCCCCGAGCACGACCCACAGCAGCAGGTAGCCGTATTTGGCGCCGCCGGCGATGTTCGTGGCGAAGTTGCCGGGGTCGATGTAGGCGACGGCGGCGATGAAGGCCGGTCCCAGGAAGGGCCAGAGCCGCGCCATCCCGCGGGCCTCGCCGGCGAGCGAGCGCCGGGCCGCCCGGGCGACGGCCGCCTCGCCGGGGAGGACGTCCTCGACCGCGCCGCCGTTCCCGTTCCCGTTGCCGGCGCCCGGCGCGGGAGCGTCGGTCGGC
>JBKPNB010000243.1:0-4589 GCA_046732395.1 Actinomycetota bacterium
CGCTCGGGCAGCTCGAGACCGAGGTTCCCCGCCACCGCCTCGGCCTCGGAGCGGATGAGGCGCGCGTCGCGGCGGTCGACGTCCTCGGCGACCGACCGCAGCGCGCGCTCGGCGCCGGTGCGATCGCCGCTCGCGCCGAAGGCTGCGGCGAGCAGGATCCGGCGCCGGAGCTCGACGAGCCGGTGGCCGACTCCGGCGGCGGCTTCGACCGCGCCCTGCGCGAGCGGGACCACCGCGGCTGCGTCGCCGCGGGCGAGCAGGAGGCGCGCCCGCATCTCGTCGATGTAGCTCGGGGCCGCCCCGGGGCGACTTTCGGCGACCGCGATCAGGCGCTCGATCTCCTCGAGCGCGCCGGCGCGAGCGAGCACCTCTGCGGCGAGCGCGAATTGCTCCCGGTAGACGGCGAGCTCTTCGGCCTTCTCGACGATCTCCCGCGCGATCGCCTCGGCCTCGGCGGTCTCGCCGACCGCAAGCCGGGTGCGGACCTGCGCGGCGCCGTCGTAGACGATGTCCTGGAGCTCGGTCCGCGCCGAGAGCGGCGGCAGCTCGGCCCGGGCCTCGGCAGCGCGCCCGAGCTCGATGAGGTCCTCGGCGATCTCCACACGGCAGCGCCACGCCATCTTCGCGTGGCCGAGGGCCGTATAGAGGTCGAGCCCGTGCTCGGCGTCGGCGCGGGCGCCCGCGAGGTCCCCGCGGACCCGTTTCACGTAGCCGGTGAGGATCGCCCGGGCCGCCCGGTTGATCGGCATGTCGTAGAGCGCCGTCCCGAACCGGGCGAGGCGCTCGTCGAGCCCGTCCTGGAGGGTGTGGACCCTGATCCAGATGGCGTTGAAGGTCATGTTGTGGGCGATGAACCAGTACCCCTTCTCCGACGCCTCCTCGTAGCAGGCGTCCATCGTCTCGAACCCCCGCTCGTATTCGCCGCGATCGAGCAGGCCGAGTGCGACGAAGCCGGTCGCCCAGACCCGCTCGTAGTCGGCGCCGGCGCGCTCGGCGATCGAGACCGCCTTGTACGAGTGCTCGAGGCAGCTCTCGTAGTCGAGCTCGAATGCGTCAAGCCCCGCGAGCCTCATGTGGACCATCGCCAGGTCCGCCGACGGCCCCTCGGCCTCGAGCACCTCGCGGGCGCGCGTGTACTCCTCGCGCGCGGGCCCGGGCTTCGCCCGCTCCCACCGGCAGCGGCCGAGCGCGATCCGGAACCGCGCCGCCTCGAGCCGCTCGCCGAGCTCGTCGAGCTCGGCGATGCCGTCGCTCAAGAAGCGCTCGCCGGTCGCCGACTCGCCGTTCAGCCAATGGTCCTGGCCGATCCGGCAGACGATCCGCGCCCGCTCGGTCGGCTCGCGAACGTGGGGCAGCGCCCGCTCGAGCAGTGAGATCGCCTCCCGGAAGGCGACCGCCCGCTCGGCCTCGGTGGCAGCCTCGCGACAGACGGGTACGGCGTCGTCGAAGCGGCCGGCTCCGAGCAGGTGGTGGGCGAGGTCGACCGGCCGCGTCGCCTCGCGCGCCGACAGCACGTCCGCCGCCCGCGCGTGGATCGCCTGCCGGCGCGGCGTCACCGTGTCGGTGTAGATCGCCTCCTGGGTGAGGGCATGGCGCCAGCCGTAGCGGCCGGGCGCCGCGGGGTCTTCCTCGATCAGCTGCTGGCCGATGGCGACCGCGAGCGCCGAGTGGACCTCCGACTCCTCGACGCGGGAGACCTCGAGCAGCGTCGGATAGTCGAACGTCCGGCCCAGAACCGCCGCCGTCTCGAGGATCTCGACGTCGTCGGGGCCGAGGCGCGCGAGCCGGAGCAGGATCGTGTCGCGGACGGTCTCCGGGATCCCGATCTCGTCGAGCGCGTGCCGGCGGCTGGCCCCCGCGCTGCCGATGTCGTCGGGCGCCTCGCGGAGCATCTCCTCGAGCACGAACGGGTTGCCCTCGGTGCGGCTGTACATCAGCCGACTCAGCTCCCGGTCGATGTCGTCGGTCCCCAGGATCGCGGCGATCATCTCGTCCACCCCGCTCTCCGGGAGCGGCTCGAGCTCGACGATCTCGACCGATCCCGACCGCCGCCAGGCCTGGAGCGTGGGGACGAACGGATGGCGGCGGTGGAGCTCGTCGCTGCGGAAGGTGACCAGCACCATCGCCGGCAGCTCGGCGAGCCGGCGCGCCAGGTGGTCGAGCAGCTCGAGCGTCGCGTCGTCGGCCCAGTGGACGTCCTCGACGACAAGCAGCAGCCCGCCGTCGGCGGCAGCGATGGCGAGCAGCGCGACGATCGCCTCGAAGAGGCGGAGCTTGCCCTGCGGGTCGCCGGGGCGCTCCGGCGGATCGTCCCTGGAGAGCTGCGGAAAGAGCTGCGAGAGCGGCGCACGCGACGGCCCGAGCTCGGCGGCGAGCACAGCCGGATCGCGGGCGTCGATGTAGTTGCCGATTGCCTCGACGAACGGCAGGTACGGCAGCGAGACCTCGGCCTCGCTGCAGCCGCCCCACAGCAGCGCGCAGTCGAGTCGTCGCGCCTCGCCGACCAGCTCGCGGGCGAGCCGCGTCTTGCCGATCCCGGCCTCCCCGGAAAGGACCACGAAGCGCCCCACGCCGCGCCGGGCGGCGAGCAGCGCGTCCTCGAGGATCGCGAGCTGGTCGTCCCGCTGGACGAGGACGGGACAGAGGGCGCTGGTGATCACCCGCCCTATTGTGGCGCGCCACGCAGTCGGCGGCCGTTCAGCCGAGCGCCTCGGCGGCGGCGCGCTCGCGCAGACGCTCGAGGCGCCCGCGCTGCGAGGTCGCGCGGTCGATCAGCTCGTCGAAGTCGACGCCGTCCGCGCGGGGATCGTCGTCGAGCGCGCCGCGCAGCGCCCGCCAGAGCGCCAGCTTGCCGGTGACGCCGAGCAGGAGGAGCTCGAGCTCCTCGAGCCGGCTCAACGGCGAGTAGCGGAGCAGCTCGCCGTTGAGCTTCAGTCGGCCGAGGCGCTCGGCGCCGACCGAGGCGACGATCTTGACCGCATCGGCGCGGACGTCGAGACGCTTGAGCAGGTCCTGGAGCGCGTGGCGGTCCTCGTTGATCTCCTCGGCGAGGCGGGCGAGTGACTCGCCGTAGGGGGAATCGCGGTTCGACCCCGCGGCGCGCCGGACGAGCTGGGTCGCGCCGACGGCCGCGGCCAGGTGGTCGTTGAGGTAGATCGGCAGGTACTTGCGGTCGCCCACGGTTCGTGGAGGCTACGCGTCCAGGGGCGCCGACCGCGGCCGCCGGCCGCTAGCTGGCGCAGTGGATGTAGGTGTTGTGGCCGGCGCCGCCGAAGCAGCGATCGTGGCCGGCGCCGCCGATCAGGATGTCGTTGCCCTTGCCGCCGTAGAGCGTGTCCACCTTCGGGCCGCCGCGGAGGATGTCGTTGCCATCCCGCCCGCGGAGCACGTCGGTGCCGAGCTGACCGCGGAGGATGTCGGCACCGTCGCCGCCCAGCATGACGTCGGGACCGTCGCCGCCGCGGAGGTTGTCCTCGCCTCCCTCGCCCTGGATCCGGTCGACCTGATCGCCTCCGTGGATGGTGTCCGAGCCCGAGCCGGCGACGACGAGATCGTCGCCGCCCGCGGCGCAAACCAGGTCGCTGCCGCCGTCGGGGAAAATCCGGTCGTTGCCGCCGAAGGCGGCGACGACGTCGTCTCGCTCGTGTCCGTTGAGGGTGTCGTCGCCGGCGGTGCCGCGGATGTTGGCGCGCTCGCCCTGGCACGTCGCGGGCGGAGGCTTGCCGATCACCGTCGTCGTCTCGATGTGGCGGTTGTTGGTGCCGTTCGGATCGTGGACGGCGCTCTTGACGACCGCCCTGCTCCGAATCTGCCCTGCGTCGGGCGGGGCAGTGACGCGGATCGTGACGACGATCGACTGGCCGGCATCGAGGGAGCGGAGGGTGCAGCGTACGTTGTGATGAGCCCTGTGGAAGCGGCAAATCCCCTGCGGCGTGTGGGTGCCTCGGAACTTGACGTTCTTGACGAGGTGATCGGTTAGGACCACCCGCTTCGCCACGTCGGGGCCGGCGTTGGCCACGGTGAGCGAGTAGGTGAGCGCGGAGCTGGCGGTGACCGGGTCCGGGCTATCGGTCACGGCCACGGACAGATCCGCCTGGGGGGGCGCGGCGCCGCCGGAAGCGGGGCCGGCGAGGATCACCAACCCGGCCGCGAGCAGGCCGACCGCGGTCGCCAGCGCGCCTCTCGCGCGCGAGCCTGGGCCCCGGCTTGTGACGTTCCCACCCTGGAGCATCCCGCCAACCGCGCTTCGTTCCCTCATCTCACGTTCCTAAACACCGTCGAGCGAGAAAGTTTCGGTCGCGGACGCACCCCTGCGCTGCTCCGAGCCCCTCCGGGCGGAGCGTACGATCACCGTCGCCGATGAGCCGCATCGCCCATCCGCAGCGCTCGCTGGGCTGGCTCGCGCTCACGACGGCGCTCGCCGCCGCGCTGGCGGTGGGCGGAAGAGCCAACGCCGCCAGTCCTTCGCTGCGGGTCGTGCCCGCCCATCCGGCGCCGGCGGGCGGCGGGAGCCTCGACCCGACCGCCCGGCGCGCGCTTCGTCAGGGCTATCTGGTCCCGAACCAGCAGGGCTACGAGCGGGCCAAGGC